>CANIXM010000256.1 GCA_947471245.1 Paludibacteraceae bacterium
TCCTTGCCAAATGCAGCAACCGAAAAATCGCCATAAGCATCAGCCAAATCAGATTTGGAAGTAGTGTCATTAGCTAGTAGAGAGTCTTTGGAAAGAGGATTTTTATTGACAGTTTCTGCTTTGGCTTGTACTTGTTGAACCAGTGCAATCGAGTCATTGTATTTCATTTGAGCTTCAAGTTGCTCCTTGGTGGGCTTGGTGATTTGGTAGTAACCTAGAAAAATCAAAACGATTAAAACAATACCGATGATAGAATTCTTATCCATTATATTTTTACGTAAAAAACTGATTATAAATTAATTATTAAACAATAGATGCCTTAACGAAATCTATAAAAAGTGGGTGTGGTTTTTCAACTGTACTGCTGTATTCGGGGTGAAATTGAACACCTACGTACCACTTGTGTGATTTCAACTCTATGATTTCCACCAATTCAGACTCACTATTGGTTCCACTACATACCATTCCTGCATTTTCAAACTGTTCTTTATATGCATTATTAAATTCAAATCGATGACGGTGGCGCTCACTGATTTGATCTTTGCCATAAATGTCATGCGCTTTGCTTCCTTTTTTGAGTTTGCATTTGTAGGCTCCAAGACGCATACTTCCGCCCAGATTTAGCACATCTTTTTGTTCGTCCATAATATCGACAATATTATTAGACGTAGTAGGATCTATTTCTGTGCTATTAGCATCACTCATACCTAGTACATTACGGGCAAACTCGATGGACATGGTCTGCATGCCCATACATATTCCTAGACAAGGAATATTGTTTTCTCTTGCAAATTTAAGTGCAGTGAACTTTCCTTCCATCCCTCGTTGTCCGAAACCTGGTGCTACGATTACACCATTGAGATGGCTCATTTTCTTCACTACATTTTCTTCGGTCAATTTATCCGAAAGTATTAATTCGAGTTTCAACTTCTTATTATTATAGGCACTTGCATGAATCAATGACTCGATGATGGACTTGTACGCATCTGGAAGTTGAACGTATTTCCCAATCAATCCGATGCGAACCTCTTCTTTCGCATTTTCTAGCTTTTCTACAAATGCTATCCATTTTTCCATGTCAGCTGCAGGCGTTTTGGAGAGATCAAATCCCATTTTGGTCAACACCACTTCGTCTAATTTTTCTGCTTGCATGTTCATCGGCACTCTGTAGATGGTAGGAACATCAATGGATTGCATCACTGCACCTGGTTCTACGTTACAGAAAAGCGCTACTTTTTTGCGCATATCCATGGAGATATTATGCTCTGTACGAAGCACCAATATATCAGCTTGAACTCCTTGTTCTTGTAGAGCTTTCACTGAGTGTTGCGTAGGTTTGGTTTTAAGCTCTTTGGCAGCAGCTAGGTAAGGCACATAAGTCAAATGAATAATCAGACATTTATGTCCAAGTTCCCATCGTAGCTGGCGTACGCTTTCGATGTATGGCAAAGACTCTATATCGCCCACCGTTCCACCCAACTCGGTAATCACAAAGTCAAATTCGCCCTTGCTACCAAGTTGTTTGATATTGCGTTTAATCTCATCGGTAATGTGCGGGATGATTTGAACTGTTTTGCCCAGGTAATCGCCTCTTCGTTCTTTGTTAATCACATTTTGGTAAATGCGGCCTGTGGTGATATTATTTGCTCTGTGAGTAGGAGTATTCAAAAATCGTTCATAATGTCCTAAGTCTAAGTCAGCCTCATGACCATCCACTGTCACATAGCATTCACCGTGTTCATAAGGATTGAGGGTTCCTGGATCAATGTTGATATAGGGATCCAACTTTTGATTGGTCACTCTGAATCCCCGAGCTTGCAAAAGTTTACCAAGAGATGCGGCAATTATCCCTTTGCCCAATGAGGAGGTAACTCCACCTGTTACAAATATGTACTTAGTTTCTTTCACGCTGTTTTTATCTTACAAATACTTAACTAATTATACCTTCCTTTAAGCCTGCAAATTTCGGAAAAAAAACTGAATATAGAAAGGAATTAAAACTCCTTTAACGAATTATTGTGCTTAAAGAGCTAAAAGCCTATTTATCAAGAACATTGACTTTCAGCCACATTTTATTTGAAGATTATTTTTCGAAAAATCAGCATTTCTCTTGCATAATTAAAATCATTTTTCAAACTTTGCATTTCATTTCATTTTCAGATTGATGAAAACACTTTTGACAAACAACAAATTTTGGTGGTGGCACTTACGTAATCTTAATTCGTGAGCAGTAACACCTATGTATATATGTCATAACAATAGAATATATGAAAAGGCTTGTCGGAACTCACGATAAGCCTTTTTTAATGTCAAAAAAATAACAACACAAAACATACATCTTATGGCTACAAATAATCAAATCGATGCCAACGGCTACTACGGCAACTTTGGCGGAGCATACATCCCTGAAATATTACATGGCTCAGTTGAAAGACTAACTGAGGCTTATTTTGCTATCAAAAACGATGCTACTTTCAAAGCAGAATACTACGACTTGCTTAAAAACTATGTAGGTCGTCCTTCACCACTTTACTTTGCTAAGCGACTTTCGGAGCTTTACGGCACCAACATTTACCTAAAACGTGAAGACCTAAACCACACTGGAGCCCATAAAATCAACAACTCGCTAGGTCAAATCCTATTGGCTAAACGAATGGGGAAAACCCGCATCATAGCCGAAACTGGTGCTGGTCAACATGGTGTGGCTACCGCCACTGCTTGTGCTTTGATGGGACTGGAATGCATTGTGTTTATGGGCAAAACGGACGTGGAACGCCAGTTCTTGAACGTACAAAAGATGCGCATGCTTGGTGCAAAAGTAGAGGCTGTGACCTCTGGCAACATGACGCTCAAAGACGCCACCAACGAGGCCATCCGCTATTGGTGTTCCAACCCCGATTCGTTTTACATCATAGGTTCTACCATCGGACCTCACCCTTATCCTGACATGGTGGCATTCTTCCAGTCGGTCATTAGCGAAGAAATCAAAGTTCAGCTTCAAGAGCACATTGGACGCGATTATCCTGATTACCTGATGGCGTGCGTGGGCGGTGGTAGCAATGCCATGGGAACCTATTACCATTATTTGAACGACGAACGAGTAAAAATCATCTCTGCCGAAGCAGGTGGATTAGGAATTGAAAGTGGAGAATCCGCAGCTACCATTCATCTAGGTCGTGAGGGAATTATCCATGGCTGCCGCACGTTGCTGATGCAAGATGAAGATGGTCAGATTACCGAACCGTATTCCATATCTGCAGGGTTGGATTATCCAGGCATAGGTCCTGCTCATGCTCATTTTGCACATACTGGACGCACCAAAGTACATGCAGTCACTGACACCGAAGCGCTTGATGCGGCATTTGAATTGACAAAGCTGGAAGGTATCATTCCTGCTATCGAATCGGCACATGCATTGGCACTATTGAAAAAGGAAAAGAACACATTCAAACCAACTGACATTGTAGTACTGACCGTTTCGGGGCGTGGCGATAAGGATATGGATACGTATGTGAAATATTTTACCCCTAACCACTAGCCCCCTAAATTCCCCGAAGGGGGACTTAAAGAAAAGAATATCTTGAAAAGTTCTAGACAAGTGGTGAACAACTAATTACTACTAAAAATACCAAATATGGAAAATAAAAATAACATTAACTCTCCTTTAAAAGCAGGGGGTAACTTGATTGTCAAAACTAAAAAACTACTTGCCGATTTGCAAACCCCAGTGGGTATCTATCTCAAAATAAGAGATCTGTACACCAAATCGGTATTGCTGGAAAGTTCGGATTATCACGGACAGGAAAACAGTTTTTCCTACATCGGGTTTTGTCCTATTGGGGGAATATCGGTTAATAATTTTCTGATTACCGAAGAATATCCTGATGGCTCACGGGTAGAAACACAAGTGGTGAATAAACTCACTGTGGCTGAACGCTTCGATGCTTTTTTGAAATCCATCGAACTGGCA
>CANIXM010000257.1 GCA_947471245.1 Paludibacteraceae bacterium
CGACTGCAAAATTACGAAAAATAAGGTAGGCAAACAAGTTGATTGCAAGAAAGATTAGGTTCTATAACGAATAAGGTGGGTAAAACGAAAGAAGGAAATTATACTACAAAAGTTCTCGGTAGCGTTTAACGCTACCGAGAACTTTTGTAGTATAACCCCCACTCAATCCACCTCCTCATAATCTACATATTCGCCTTCCTTTTTATCAAAAATCTTTGGGCGTGGAGCTTTAAAGCCAGCATAATTATCGGTGGACTCTGACTGTTGGTTGGATGAAGCGCCCCTTTTGCCAAATCCAAAAATGGAGCGAATAAAATTGAGCACAAAGGAAATCACCATCAATCCAATGACCAACACAAAAACAACGATAAAAAGTAAAAAACCTAACATCTGCAGAAAAATTAAAACACTTCTTTAGCAACTCGTTTTACGCTTTGAGTGGCCATCATGCTATAAAAATGGATACTTGGCACACCATGCGCTTTTAAGTCCTGTGCTTGCTTGGTACACCACTCCACTCCTACTTCTACCGCTTGCTCGTCAGTTTCGCACTTTCTCAGTTCTTTAGCAAAAGCTTCGGGTATTTCTGATTGGAAAATTTTAGGTAATACAGTCAATTGATTTTTGAGTGTGATGGGTTTAATGCCTGGAATGATGGGAACATTGATGCCAGCAGCCTTGCATTTATCTACAAATTGATAGTATTTCTGATTGTCAAAAAACATTTGTGTCACCAAATATTCAGCACCCGCATCTACTTTTTGTTTGGCATAAAACAAATCTGAATCCATGTTTGGCGCTTCCTCATGCTTCTCGGGATAGCAGGCCATGCCATAAGAGAATGGCTCTATGAGCGACTTCATTTTGCTTCCATCGAGAAATAATCCTTGATTGAAATCATTGACTTGAACTTGGAGTTCGGTGGCAAATTTATGCCCTGTGGGTGAGAATTCACGCTCATGTTTGGCTTTGTCGCCTCTCAACAACAACAAATCGGTGATGCCCAAAAACTGCAAATCAATCAGTGCATATTCAGTTTCCTCCTTTGAAAAACCACTGCAAATCACATGAGGTACTACCGCTATTTTATACTTATTTTGGATGGCGGCTGCAATAGCTACGGTACCAGGACGATGACGCTCAGACACTTGTTCAAACAGACCTTGACTATTTTCTTTAAACACCAGCTCACTACGGTGAGTGGTGATATTGATGTATTTTGGGTCAAATTCACGAAGCGTATCAATGGTTTTATATACGTTTTCGATGCCATTGCCTTTAAGTGGTGGCAACAATTCAAACGAAAAAGCAGTGGACTTAGCACTTCTAATTTTATCTACGACACTCATTTTAATTCAAAATTTTTTAATTCATAATCCTGCGGCAAACACCGATTATCATCCCTACTGATTTCAAATGCAAAAGTACAATATTTTTTGGAAATGGGAGCTACTTCAATCTCCACAGATGACTATACTTTTTAAAAGCAAAGTAGCCCATTGCAAAAACAAGTAACATCAACACATCATCTTCAAGTGGTAATGGATCGGAAGTCGGGTCTGCTCCAGGATCCATACCACCTTCGTTGGTTGCATAGGGAGCTGTAATTTTTGGAGAAAATGGTGAGGAAGACGCAAATGAGGGTGAAGATGAAAACCGTGGCATCGAAAAAGCACCAAAACTGATTCCTTGTCCATTCGCATTATCATTATTTCTCGTCCCCCCCGAAGAAAAGGCCATGCCTGCTCCTCCGCCACCTCCACCTCGTGACTTTAAGGTATAATCACTTTGGGTCATAACTAACGTAAGGTTTGAAGAATGATTGCCAGAGGCTGACCCCACAGAATTGGATGACGAAGATGAACCGAAATCGATAGTGGAAGAGGGCACCGTTGCATTGTCAAAAGGAGTGTAAGCATGGCGGGATGAGAAGCTTTGACTGGGTGCATTCACTATCTGACCGTCAAAACGAACAGATGACAATACCTCATCTCCTCTGTCACCGTCGTAAAACTGAGGACTTCCCACAGGCGAATACATCAGTGCTACTACCGCAACGCCAACTGCCATCAGGGAATACAATATGTAATCTTTTACAGTTTCCACCGTGTTAGTTGATTACTAGTTTTTGACATGCGGTTTGCGCACCCACCATTGCTTTGAGGATATACACACCAGGGGACAATCCACGATGTATGGTGGTAACTGAGTTGGGTGACAATGCACTACTTTCGATAAGTTTTCCATCAGAGGAATAAAGGTAATAAGCGCCAACACCTGCTGTCTGATTGTCAACAAAAACAAGACCTTCATTGAAAAATATGCGAATTTGACTATCCGAACTTGATGTTTCACCAAAATTAGAAGTGATAATCTTGAATCGCAACTCACTCGTTTTGCTAGCTGCCTTAAAATGATAGACACCACTCGCCTTGCCTACATTAATTGTTTTGTTTTCACGCAAATCCACCAGATACACATCTTCGTATTTTGATTGTAGATTTTCATGAGTATATGCCAAATTATACACACTATCTTCACCTGCTCTAAAACCGATGAGCGTATTATGGATATTATCCAATGCATCCACTTGATAGACCATCGTATCTTCTACAGCAAATATTTGAGGTGATGCTGCAGGTCCAAAAAGTTTGCGTCCATCCCATCCATTATCAAAATCTCTTGAACAAGTAGGATAAGACACCACCCACAAACGGTCTCTAAATCGGCGTCCATTGACTTCAAGTCTCAGATAAGGTTTCAGAGTGTCAGTCGGAGTGTTAGTTGGTTGCAATCTAGGTGCACGTTGTTGTGTCGTATTCTTAACCACTGCAGTATTATAGGTTATTCCTACCGTGGCATTGGAGCTATTGCTCATTGCCTTCACCAAAAAACCTTGCATTGATGGTATCTGTGATGGGATATCGCCCAATGCTCCCAAGCGAAAAGGTGACACATTATATTGTCCTGGCCCATCGCCTACTATCAACTCACCAGAATTATCCTCCCAATCAGTAAACGTCCCAGTATTGTACAAATAAACAGCAGCTTCCATTTGTGATCCAAAGCTGATAGTAGATATATCAATGGCAGCAGTGTATGGGTTTGCCAACACATGTTGACCAGGATAAAGCGCACCTGCTGAATAGGCTAATTGTCCCGATGCAAAATTGCTATTAATTAATGCTCCTTTCAACAAATATTTCTTTGCTGCTGACTGGCATATTTCATAACCATAAAATGGGGTGATGACCGAACCACCACTCAGACTAGCCCAGTGGTTGTAGATGGTAGTTCCAGTTTCCACATAAGCACGCACATAAGCTCCATCAAAAGTGGGGCTAGCTGTCAATGACTGCACCGGAACTCCAAAGTATTGCCATTTGTATTTATCATTTATGGCATTGCTAAGATTCCACGAAGCCTTGGAGTACATTTCTACCGTAGCATAAACGGGTGATCCGCTTGGATTGTGAAACACCAACGACCCATTGGCAGCAGCATTGCTACTAGAAATGTATATTCTATCTGGGTTGCCATCCGTAGTAATGGTATTGTTGACAATGAGTGAAGTGGCTACGGGAATAATCAGCTTGTACGTGGTGGCATTGATAAGGCTACCGATGGTTCTGTCAGCATCAAGCAGTAGATCATTCACAGCAGCTGAACCATAGTTGGCCACAGTGGCGAAAACCACATCTGCCCCCGAAATAGGCACAGCGCCTGTAGTCCAATTGCCTCCTTTTGCCCAGTCGGTATCGATGGTTCCTTTCCAAAAATTAGTTGGGGCATTGACAGTCATAGCGATAGCATTGGAAGTGGCTGGATTGTTGGTAGCGCAGGTTTCATTCGAAGTCACTACACAGGTTACTGACTCTCCATTGGCAGGAGTATAATTGAAGGTCGAACTATTTGTTCCTGCATTGACACCATTC
>CANIXM010000258.1 GCA_947471245.1 Paludibacteraceae bacterium
ATAGTGGTAACTTGTCAGGGTCGATGGATTTGATGCTACTTGCCAAAAACTCATTCGTAAATAATGGATGAAACTTGTCTTGCGAGTAATGGTGGTGTATGCCATTTCCCATCCATACTTGCTTTAAATAAATGGTAAATTGTTTAAAATCATCAGTTAGTCTGTCGCCAGAGTAATTGTTATATACGGCCTCTAAAGTTTTTCTAATTACCAAATTGTGTTTGTAATGCTGGTCATATAGAATGTCGCGTCCTTCCAGAGCAGCTTCAGTAAGGTAGTAGATTAGTTCTTTTTGTTTCAAACTCAATTGTTCGAAATTGGGAACTTTGTATCGGAGAATTTCTATATCAGCAAATTTGTCAACGGTGTAGTTAAATGCTGGAGAACTTGGCGTATTTTCAGCAACAGCTGTAGTGCAAATTAATAGTGTAGCCATGTATGTAATAAATGTGTGTTTCATTGATATGAATTTTGAGTCCTTGCAAAATTACCTAAATTCTTAACAGCACACAATAATAATTGTTCACAATTACTCATCTTGACTGAAATACCTATCTTTGTAATTATGTTAGAAAATTTTTTAGCCCTCAAAATAAAAGAGTATCTGCCATTCGAGCCTACTGCACAGCAAGAGGAACTGATAGGTCTGTTAGGCGAATTTTTGATGTCAACAGACCCCGAAAAGCTATTCTTGTTGAAAGGATACGCAGGTACAGGTAAAACATCGGTGGTGAGTGCGCTGGTAAAGATGATGAACGAGCTAAAACAAAAAACACAATTGCTGGCTCCAACAGGACGAGCTGCCAAAGTGATAGCTAATTACTCTGGCTGCACAGCTTTCACCATCCACAAACGGATATACCGACAAAAGTCGATGGCCGAATTCCGATTTCAACTGGCAGACAATCTGTTCACCCATACTATTTTTATAGTCGATGAAGCTTCTATGATTTCAAATTCGGGAGCGGAAACAGCATTTGGTTCTGGACGACTGCTAGACGATTTGGTGCAGTATGTTTATAGTGGTGAGGGCTGTAGTTTGTTGATACTTGGCGATATTGCTCAGTTGCCACCCGTGATGCAACCCCACAGTCCAGCTTTGGAGGCTGATAAACTAGCTGGTTACGGGTTACATGTTACCAATTATACCCTGACTCATGTGGTTCGTCAGGCATTGGAAAGCGGCATTTTACACAATGCTACAATGTTAAGAACCAGTTTAATGGATGAAAACACAACTCAATTTCCAAAATTTAAGTTAGCATCATTCAATGATATCATACGCTTGGAAGGTCAAGAGCTAATAGATGAAATACAGCGGTCATATCAAGGAGTGGGAGTGGAAGATACTATCGTGATTACTCGTTCGAATAAGCGTGCCAATATCTACAACAATGGCATAAGAGCACGGGTAATGATGAAAGAGGAGGAGCTGGCTAATGGTGATTTGCTAATGGTGACTCGTAATAATTATTTTTGGAACAAACCGTATAAGGAGATAGACTTTATAGCCAATGGAGACATTTTAGAGGTGATGAGAGTCCGAAAGTATTATGATATGTATGGCTTTCGATTTGTAGATTTGACTTTGCGTTCGTTGGATTATGATTGGGAAATAGATGCTCGCGTATGGCTGGATGCGCTTCAGTCCGATTCGCCAACTCAGATGAATGAAATGAGCAATCAGCTATTTGCTTTGATTGCAGATGATTATCCGGAAATAACCACAAAGAAAGAGCGTGTAAAAAAAGTAATGGAGAGCGAGTTTTACAATGCGCTGCATGTGAAATTTGGATATGCAGTGACTTGTCATAAAGCTCAGGGAGGGCAGTGGAAGCGGGTCTTTATAGACCAAGGACAACTGACCGACCAACAGTTGGGCAGTGACTATTACCGATGGCTTTACACCGCATTGACCAGGGCTCAAGATAAAGTGTTTTTGGTCAACTTCCCCGATAATTGTTTTGAATGACTTTTTTGATTGTCATTTTTTACATTATTTAGAAAAATATATTTATCTTTGGGATTAATACCATATATTTGTGGCTGTTTTATTGGGTGTGAATGCTGTTCAAATTTAATAGATTTAGTCTATAAGCACATGTTGTATTGCTGTTGACAATTTATAAATGAGTTTCAATGATGAGAATTATTAGAAAAAAATTATTACTTGCATTTCTCATGGTTTGTCCTGCTTTTTTGCTGGCACAACAAGTAAATACACTTTACTTCATGGAAAATTTGCCGAGTCGTAATATGTATAATCCTGCATTTCAGCCCATCAACGATATCTATGTCAGCCTACCTGTCATTGGCTATATGCAGTTGTCAGTGGGTAATAACTCTGTAGCGCTAAAAGACCTGATGTATAAAAAAGATGATGCATTTGTTACCTCACTATATGACGAACAAACCAAGTTTGCATTATACAACAAAATCCTACCAACCTTTTTGATGAATGCCAATCTTCAGGTGAATTTACTCACCTTTGGTTTTCGGAAAAACAGTTCTTTTTGGACATTCTCTATCAATGAGAAAGTAGATGCATCTGTCACCATTCCTAAAGATTTTTTTAAGATTGGACTTATTGGTGTTGATTCAGTAAGTTCTATTGGTCAAAGGAGTTACTCGATTTCAACACATAGTTATGATTTATCAGGTTTAAAAGTGAATATGACAGCATATACGGAATTTGGACTTGGTTGTGCTAAGGATATTAATGATGCATGGTCGGTGGGAGCGAAGGTGAAGTTTCTTTATGGAAATATGAATGTATCGAATGTTAATAACCAAACCAGGGTATTATGGGGACCTCATCAGATAACAGGAAATAGTGTTGGAGCAATAAATACCTCTTTACCTTTCCCTATTACCTTCTCACCTACATTACTTCCTGTTACAGCTGATACAGCCAAAATGACTAACCCCATGTCCTATCTACCACCCACAGGTTTAGGTGCGGGGTTGGATTTAGGCGTGGATTTTTGGGCCACCAATGATTTGTCTTTTTCATTGGCAGTGATTGATTTGGGATTCCTGTCGTGGAATAAAGCCAACAGTGTGGTGTATGATGCAACCTATTCCTACGACGGTGTCACACAGCAGGGTGTAGATAAAGGTGTATTAAGCTTGTTGAATACAATGAATCAAACAACATTTACTGATTCGTTGTTAGCTGGATTGAAGTCTAATCAAACAATCAGTAATAAGTCCTACACCACATTTACAACTGCAAAATTGAATGCAGGTGTGGAATATAAAATGTTTGGAAATAATTTAAGTGTAGGATTGTTGTCACGAACTTATTTTGGGAATATTAATGTGTCAGAGGAAATTACCGCGTCTGCCAATTATAGACCCCGCGACTGGTTCAATGCATCATTAAGTTATTCATTTTTTAATGGTAATTTTAGCAATATTGGTTTTGGGGTGGGGCTTCAAACGTGGATTTTTCATTGGTTCTTAGCTGCAGATTATATACCAACGTATTTATACAAACTTGGTGGATTACCAATTGTTCCAGCTGGAACGGGCACATTCAATCTTGCTTTAGGGATGAATTTGGTCTTTAATTACCCATCGGCTGAATCCATTGCTGCCAAAAACAAACAAAAAATGGATGATAGGTTTGGGTGTCCAAGTTGTGATGATAGAATTCCGTCTAAAAATATTAAAAAACGATCCAAAGCATATTCCAAGAAACAAGAAATTCCAACCTACAACCGAAAAACAGAACCGATAGTAGGTCCTATGTATGGAAGATAAACAACTAAAAATAAACTTAACTCAATAAATGTATGAAAAAAAAATCTTTTAAAGCAATTGTGGCTGTCGTTTTCGGACTGTCACTTATGCTCAATTCATGTGTCAGCGACTTGGATATTTCCAACCTGAACTCTAGTATTGGCATCGATCAGTCGCTCGTCATGCCAATA
>CANIXM010000259.1 GCA_947471245.1 Paludibacteraceae bacterium
CAAACAATTTTACACTTTGTACACATTCGAAGCAATAAAGGTATAATTTCGGACATTTTTCCTTTCAAGATATACAACAAGCCTAATTAACTGGCGCTAAAAAGGCATCTTCAATGTGCTCTATCTTGTAACTTTGTCCGTATGGCATGACGGCAATGACGTCAAATCGAGTTTCTCCTGTCCAGTCATATTGAACAATGTATTCATGAGCAGCATTCACTATGTTTTTTATCTTGCGATTGGTAATGGCTTCTTGTGGATGCTCAAAAGTATCGGTCGAACGGGTTTTCACCTCCACTACCACCAGCCAGTCATCTTTTCTAGCCACTATGTCTAGTTCCAACTTGCCACATTTCCAGTTGGTGTGCAATAGTTTGTAGCCATTTTCGAGCAAGTAGTTTTGTGCCCTTATCTCGCCCTCATTTCCAAGTTCATTATGATCTGCCATCTGATAAAAACCTAAAATGCATTGCTTTTAAATATTTCTCTGCTATTGGATGTCAAAAATACTGATTTTTAGCTTACTAGTTCATTGGATAATATTATTTTTGCAAGAATTATCAGAACCTATGGCAAAAAAGCAACCAAAACCCGCCACCATGCGCACATCATTGCGCACGCACAGACAGATTTTCACGCTCAACGACGAAGAAAATAAGGCACTAAATCGTTTTATCACTAAATACAAAATACAAAACAAATCAAAGTTCATTCGGGAAACGCTGATGATTTCCATCATCAAACGATTGGAAGAAGATCATCCTACGCTGTTTGATTAACTCTGTTCTGAACAATCATAGGTAACGGACTTCGAATAAAGTGTTTAATGATATCAATCTGACATTTACTAAAACTGAAACACATGGAACTACTTCTGGTCATATTTGCCTTTATAGGTGGTGGAACTATCGCTTGGATCGTAGCATCCATCAATCATAAAAAGCACGAGTTACGCTTCATTGAAAATGAAAAATCTCTAGTAAATGCCCAAAATGATGCAGAGACTCAAAAATCGATAGCGCTTGAAACTTTGAGAATCAAGTCTCAAGAAGTGGAAAAAACTCAAATGGAACTGTCAAGACAAGTTCAGTTCTCGAACGAGAAAGCAGTGGAAGTAGCTACACTTAAAGCCACCAATGAAAATCTGGTGGAGAAGTTGGAAAATCAAAAATCCGAAATTGAATTACTTCAAAAGCGATTGACAACCGAGTTTGAGAACATTGCCACCAAGCTACTCAAAGAAAGAGCTGATGAATTTTCGGCTTCCAACACCAAAAATCTGAGTGAAATACTCAATCCGCTGAAAGAACGTATTCTTCAATTTGAGAAAAAAGTGGATGATACCTATGACAAAGAGCTACGCGACAAAATCAGTCTTCGGGAGGAGGTGCGCAAATTGACCGAGCTCAACACCCGAGTAAGTGAAGAAGCCAACAACCTTACCAAAGCACTGAAAGGTGACGTAAAAAAACAGGGTAACTGGGGCGAAGTGATATTGGAGCGCGTGTTGGAGCGGTCCGGGCTCACTCGTGGTCAAGAATACGAACGCGAAGAAGTGGTGGAGGGTGCCGACCACAGCGTACAACGCCCAGATGTGATCATCCACCTGCCCGACAACAAACACATCATCATCGATTCCAAAGTTTCGCTCGTTGCCTACGAACGGCTTCACACTACAGATTCGGATGATGCGCGTGCCAATTTCCTTAAAGAACATATCAATTCACTCAAAAATCACGTTAAGTTCCTAAGCGAAAAAAATTACCAAAATGCGCACAACATCAACACGCCTGACTTTGTATTGATGTTTTTACCCATTGAGGCTTCGTTTTCGATAGCTGTACAGGGTGATGATGAATTATTTAAATTTGCTTGGGAGCGGAAAATAGTAATCGTAAGCCCCACCACTCTATTGGCCACACTGCGTACCATCAGCTCAATCTGGAAGCAAGAATTACAAACCAAAAATGCACAAGAAATAGCTAGACTCAGTGGGACATTGTATGACAAATTCATCGGATTTTTGGAAGATTTGAATAAAATAAAAACAAACATTGACCGCAGTTCAACAGCTTACGATGATGCAGTAAAGAAGCTCAAAGACGGCAATGGAAATATACTCCGTACGGCTCAAAAGATTAAAGAACTAGGTGCAAAGACAGGGAATAAACTGATACCTTCCGAATTTGACATTCAAGAAGATGAATAAAACCATCCAACTATTTCTGATTACGTCCCTCATGCTACTGGGGGTTGTCACCCCACATGCTATGGCAGTGACTATGGACAGCATCACAGTCGTAGACGCTGAGGTGATGGATCCAGACTCACTATTGGAAAATTTCAATCGACCCACAAAAGTCGCACCAACGGCCCTTAAACCGACGAAAGAAGTGAAGAAAAATGGGATCAAGGAAACAAAATCAGAAACTGAAGTAATCAATTCGAATACACAACAACAACAACAACAACAACAACAACAACAACAACAACAACAACAACAAATCCCCATCACTGCAATAAAAAAAGACTCTGCTGTTGAAGTAGCATTGACTGTAGAAGAAAATTTCTTTTCCATTGATTCGTTAATATTGCAAGGTAATCCACTTTTCATTGACCTTGTGTTCACAGACGAGAATAGTCTTATCGACTGGAGCACACAACTCGACTACAACACCCTCATGTATGGTGATAACACAACCATTCTAGATGTAATAAAACCGAAACAACCTGCAAAATCAGAAGAACTGGTAGTGGCATTGAGAAATGGTACAAAACGCGAGATTTCAAAGCGATGGACTCACATTTTCGCTTACCACAAAGACCAACTTCCTGACCCAAACATTGTAGAACAAATCATTCTTACAGGCAAACGAATCGAAAAAATCACGTTTGACGACCCTGATTACATTATTCACAAATCAAAAAAAATCAAACTCGATGGCATTAAGAGTCCTGTGTGGTATCACAAAGCAACAGCACTATCACAATTTTCAGGCACCATGATTTCAGACAATTGGCATCAAGGAGGAAATAGTGCTTTGGCTTTTCTTTCGGTTGTGAATGGCAAACTGATATACGACGACAAAAAACTGGTTCAGTGGGAAAATACCGGTGAATGGCGGATGGGGTTCAACTGGACAGACATCCAAACAGGTAAAGTGAATGATGATGTGCTGAAGATCAATAGCAAATTCGGGGTGAAAGTCAAAAATGAATATTACATCACAGGCTCGATAGATCTCTCTACACAGTTTTTTGACATTTACAAAGACAATAAAAACACCGACAAAAAAACTGCATTTTTCTCACCACTACGTTTCAACATGGCGTTGGGATTGGACTACAAGCACAAAAAAATCATTTCGTTACTTGTATCTCCTATCGCCTATAAATTGGTTTACATCAATGACCCCAAAGTCAATCCGAATCAATTCGGTATAAAAACAGGTGAGAATGTATTGAGCGAATTTGGTAGCGCTGTGCGTATCACCAATTCATACTCGCCAGCCAAAGAAATACAATTGGACTCTCGCTTTACATTATACACGAATTACAAACAAGTGGAGGTTGACTGGGAGTTGGTTTGCAATCTGATTGTCAACAGATTCGTATCTACTCGCATCATGCTCAATCCACGATTTGACAACACCATCATCACAGAGGCTGGCAAAAAACCTGAACTACAGTTTAAGGGTTTAATGAGCGTGGGCTTCATGCATAAATTCTAATGCTGATTTTTAAAACTTAAAAAGTTCATGCCACGCATCAAATCGATTGAGACTGGCTTTGCCATGTTTTTCGAGTTTTTTTCTTATAGTTTCTAGTGGGATGCTGGTGTTTAATTTGGTTTTGGAATAAAACTTATCGGCATAGCAAATCACTTTCTCTTCCATGGTTTGAGGGCGCAAATCTCTTAATGGCAATG
>CANIXM010000260.1 GCA_947471245.1 Paludibacteraceae bacterium
TAAGTACATTTCAAATTCGATGGGTTTTGTACTTGCAGCAACATCCAACTATTTCCTAAACAGAATGTGGACATTCCAAAGCCAAAACACACAAATAGTGACTGAATACATGTCATTTATCACCATCGCAGTTATAGGATTATTGATTAACAATGCAATTATCTTCGGTCTGAATGACAAAATGAAAATCAATTTCTATCTCTCCAAACTGATGGCAATATTAATGGTAACGTTCTGGAACTTTGGACTTAATTATCTGATTACCTTTGCAAGATAAGTTGTTACATAACGCCGCACATCAACGGAAAAGGAGTAACAGAAATTAGGAAAAACAACGAAAATGGGAAAAAACAAATACTTTGTCGTCTGGGATGGAAAAGAACCTGGCATTTATAACAGTTGGGATAAATGCAAGATGCAAATTCACGGATATGCAAATGCAAAGTACATGGGCTTCGTCACTGAAGCAGAGGCAAAGCTAGCGTTGCTTTCTCCATATTGGGACTATATTGGCAAAAAGGCGACAAAAAAAGCACCCTCAGATATTGACATTAAGAAATATGGGCTACCAATAAAAGAAAGTCTTGCAGTAGATGCTGCATGCAGTGGCAACCCTGGTACAATGGAATACAGAGGCGTTTACACCAAAACTGGTGAAGAAGTATTTAGACAGGGTCCATTCAAGCAAGGAACTAATAATATTGGGGAATTTTTAGCATTGGTACATGGGCTAGCATTACTGAAACAGACCAATCAATCCATGCCCATTTATACCGACAGCGTAACAGCTATGGGCTGGGTGAAGCAACGAAAATCAAATTCGAAGTTGAAGCAAAGTGCAGAAAATAAACTGATTTTTGATTTGATAGTTAGAGCAGAACAGTGGCTTGCTGACAACCAACCCGACACGAAAATACTGAAATGGGAAACCACAGCTTGGGGGGAAATACCCGCTGATTTTGGGCGGAAGTAAATTTCATCCCATCAACTATAAAACCAGCTCTATAACGTTTTGGGTGGGTATTCTTGAAAACACAATAGTACACATAGTTGAATACCCAATTCATTGGTTTTAAAACCATTAAACCAAATGTTACAAGAAGTCATCCATAGAGATAAAAGGCAATTTACCCAACTCATCTTGGGATATATTCTGAGAGCGATAATAGGTGCCAACTTTGGTTTCTATGGAACTTAAAATGCCCGATTGCATTACTGATAGTATCTTTGCATCCACAGGCGAATCATTAAGTGTAAATGCAACGGCTGACTTTAAGTTATACATGCACAGGATGGAGTCCACCAATTCATGAAAATCCTTCTCGTCAGAGATAAACATATTACCCATCTTGATGAAGGTATAGTTTTTCATATTAATTTTGTTATCAAAAAATCGAATTTTTGGTATAACTTTCAACAACAAAAAGCCCTCAAATCCAAGCATATTGAGAACAGACCATCTCAATTTTTTAACTTGAATGCCAGCTTTAATTTTTCCATTTTCTTTAAATACATAGTAGGCATTTTCATCAAATGTATCTTCTACGTCGATAAACGAATGTCCTTTGTATTGCTTTTTGAGCAATTGAATCATCAATTGCTTTTCGGTGGGCTTCAACAATGAAACATGAGACGATAATTTGGGGTATAGACGCGTGTAATTTGGAGCAACAAAATTGGTGAGAAGTGAATAATTAATTTTTTCGGTAACTCGTTTCGAACGCTTGTTACCTAGCTCAATAAATGAGTATATTATGGAACGTGGATAATTCTTAAATATATATTCTGTCACATGATTAATCATCAGTGTACAATATCCTTGATTGGTATGTGATGGCTTTACACCCCATATACAACTATAAAATGCGTCAATCTTCCCAGAGGAAAGTTCTACTACCTTCTTATTGACCAGCGCAATACCAATCAACTCACCGGCTTTAAATGTAGAAATATACATTGGGTGTTTTAGCTTTTGGAACTCTAGCGCTAAACCAAACATTTTGTAAAGCAACCCATCTTGCCCCCACAATATCGCTTCGGCAAAACTTACAAATTCGGGAGTGTATGTGTCCGAAATATAAATTTCTATTTCATCCTCTGGATTGGTGTAAATAACTTTCATCTGTTTATAATTACTTTTTAAGATCAGATATCTCACCTATATTGGGCGAGAAAAGACACAGAACTAGTACATACCCGATAGTCAAAAAAATGGTGATGTATTATCCTGTTCGGTTGATTTAGTAATAAAAAGTAGGGAAATAAAACTATTCCCGACTCAACTATCGTTCAGAATGCAAAATTACATAATTCTGTTCATAAAAGGTAGATTTAAATTACAACTTATTAAATATTTAATCATTATTGAACAAAATATCTTAAATAGAATCGCAAATAGAAATAAACGGGAAACGACCCAGGCTACTTAACGAAACATTGTTAGATTTAATGTACATATCAGCACTGGCATCTGCCGAACTTAACAGTCCGTGACTCATACATTTAATGAATTGAGAATCGGTGGATGAATCTGCCAATCCATAAGCGATGCACGTTTTGATGTTGTAATGATGCATTACAGCATTCATTAGTTTATTGAACGAATTAATATCTGTAAAATAGATGTTGCCAATGCAGAGATAAGAAAATTCGGTTGGGTCGAAAAACGTGCATAATAAAGGTATTTTTGTGAATATTTTTAAAAGCAAATGGCCTCTCATTCCATCCATACTTACGATAGACCATCTCATTTTCTTAACCTGAAAGCCAGCTTTGATTACATTATTCTCTTCATACACATAATAACAACTTTCATCAAAGGTGAATTTCACATCGTTCAGTGTACGTGTTTTGTGCAATTCATCTAACAATTTAATCATGGAATTTCGTTTGGCTGGTGAAAGCAGCCGACAGTGCTTGTTGGGTGAAGGCACAAAACGAACTGCTGAAGCCACTTTGAAGTCGGCAAACGAACGAAAACCAGTTTTCTGAACCACTCGTTTGGCACTCACATTATTCTTCTCGATGTATGCATAAATCAGTGCATTGGGGTATGTTTCGAACAGGTGATTTGTGACCTCATCAATCATCAATGTGCACCAGCCCTGCGATGTCTGTGACAAATCTGTGCCCCACAGACATGAATAAAACACGTCGGTTTCTTTGAGGTCAATCATCAATCGTTTATGATTGATGATGCTGATGGCGGTGAGCCGATTGTTGACATACATAGAAATGAAGTAGGGTTTCGAAAAATTTCGAAAATCAATGGCAAGCCCTTTCATGCAAAACTTTAACCCTTCATTGCCCCAAACAATGTTTTCTGCAAAATAGACAAATTCGGAAGAATACTCTTCAGAAAATTCAATTCTTACGCCTCTGTTATCATCTGTATAAATTATCTGCATTGGGTGTGTGAATTATGCCGTAGCGGTGGAAAGCCTGATTGTGGGTGTAACTTAAAACCCCGATTCTTCAAAAATATAAATAAATGACAACAAAACGATAGACCAAAAGTATTAAATCAATCGCAAAAAGCACAGAATACCTATAAATTGGCACCTGTGCTTTGAAGAGCTCAACAAAAATAAAACTAATACCACCTTATTTAATCAATTTCAAACCTGAAAGAGCCGAAGCATCATAAGGTCTGATGACCAAAGCTTGATTGAAAAGCACGCGAGCATCTGAAGCTTTGCCAGTATTGAGTTTGCACCACGCTAGCATGATCACTGAATTGTAATCCAGAGGGTATAGATTCACATTACGTTCAAATAGCTTGGTGGCAGTGGCATAATCCTTTTTGTTGTAATACATCACGCCCAACCAGTAATTGGCAGTGGAGTTTTGTGGGTCAATCTTGAGAATCTGAATGTAATTGGCTTTTACCTTTTCCCAACTTTCGATTGCACTTAA
>CANIXM010000261.1 GCA_947471245.1 Paludibacteraceae bacterium
AAAAAACAAGGAGTTAGAACATTTACTTGTAAATTTCAGACTAGAAAAGGATAAAAAATATCAAACAGTAGGGAATTATGTTTATAAGTCACAGGTAACAGAAGCTAACACTAGTAGAAATTATCTCAAAGCTTATGTAGATGAAAATGCTGATTTTTACCTGGTAAGCAGTTACACTGGTAGAAAGATAGAACATACAGCCATCAAAGTAAATGTGGGTGAGCTGTTTGCAATTACAGATACACTATCAACTTCTAGTTCTGCATACCATAGTTTTACCGATGATGGGACACGATGGGAGACACTAACTTTAAAGAATGAAGCAGCTAGATCAATAGCAATGTTCATCTCTCAGTATCCTAATGCAAATATAACGGTAACACTGATAGGTTCAAAGTCAACGAGTCACTATCCACTTGTAACTTCGGACAAAAACGCACTTGCAGCAGCGTATTCACTGTGGATTGTCAAAAGTGATATCGCTCAGCTTCAATTGGAAATCAAAAAAGCCAAGGCAAGAATAATTCGTATCAATCGTAATAAGATCAAATGATGACAAAAAGTAATTTGCATGAAAAATTCATGAATAAAGCCATAAGTCTGTCAGTTGAAAATGTAGATCAGGGTGGAGGACCATTTGGTGCAGTGATAGTCAAAGATGGCAAACTTGTAGCTTCTGGTGTCAACAGGGTGACAGCCGATCATGATCCAACGGCACATGCTGAGGTGAATGCAATAAGAAAGGCATGCAAAAAACTCAAAACTTTTGATCTATCTGATTGTGTCATTTATACCTCCTGCGAACCTTGTCCCATGTGTTTGGGTGCCATTTATTGGGCACATATTAGTCATATTTATTATGGAAATAGTAAAGATGATGCCAAGTTTATAGGTTTTGATGATTCATTTATCTATAGTGAATTAGAGTTAAACAAGGAAGATAGGCAAGTAAAGATTACTCAGTTGCTTTCTAAGGAAGCTATACAAGCTTTCGAGAAGTGGGATAGTAGTGAAACTAAAACGGAGTATTAATAGGTCTCTAAGAAGTAGCTTTTGAGTTATTTATGTCGATGGTTGTTGATTCTCATAGTTACATATTTGTAACACTTAGCTAAATCCTTTGAACAATAAATTTGGCTTACCCCCCTAGGTCTTAATTGTAAACATTCAAGTATGAAATCAGAACTTAATTCTCTTTTTTGGAGACAACTTTTCATTCCTTTATTGGTGCTTGGGTCAATCTTGATGATGGGTTTTGTTGGTTTTATTTATATTGAAGGATACACCCCATTGGATTCAATATACATGTTGCTAATAACATTTACGACCATTGGATATGGTGAAATTCAGCCACTTTCAGTTGCAGGGAGAACATTTAATATATTTCTAATTATTTCTGGATTTACTGCTGGATTTTATTCTTTGGGGAGATTATCCGCATTTTTTTTGGATGGAGAATTAAAAAAACTTTTAAAACGTAAAGCAATGAACAAAGCATTAGAAAGTCTAAGTGATCACTACATTGTTTGTGGCTATGGAAAAACAGGAAGAAAAATTATCGACGATCTTCTTTCTAAAAATCTTAAAGTAGTATTGATTGAGAATGATTCAGAAAGAGTGGAAAGACTAAAAGAGCTGTATAACAATAATTTAATACATGTTTTTGGTGATGCTACTCATGATGAAACACTTTTGTTATGTGGGATTAATAAAGCTAAGATATTAATATCTGTGTTGACCTCAGATGCTGAAAATCTATTTGTGACGCTTAGTGCCAAGGATTTAAATAGAAATATCAAAGTAATAACACGTGTGGATGATATCAATTCAACCCATAAATTCAAGAAAGCAGGTGCCGATTTTATCATTTCTCCAATTGATATTGCTACAGATAGAATCATTTCAATAGCTACTACGAGTACCGACTTTTTTAGTTTTGTTGAATTTGCAGGTGGTAAGGAGGAACTTAAGGACTATAAATTTGAACTAGTAGAAATACACGAAGGTAGTGACTTGGTGGGAAAAACTTTCAAGCAGGCAAATCTGCCTCAAAGAACAAATTTGGTTGTAATTGGTTATTATTCAGTGAATAATGATTTGAAGATTAATCCTAAAGCGGATCATTTGATTCATTTGAGTGATCGGTTGTTGGTGTTTGGAATGGAGGAGCAAGTGCAACTTTTGCGTGCTATTGCAAAATGACTTACGATATTAATTTTTATACTTAATCCTCATTTGGTCATTTTTTAGTTTTTTTGCAAATATGATTTGTGCTTTTATTTAATAAGTATCAAATATTCAATCAGTCACTCACTCGATTTTAAATCCTCATAACTTCTTAATTTAAGCATAATATTGACCCTTTCTGATTTTCAACAGGTATATTCCCATCACCCTCAACTGACATCTTTGATAAAATGGGCAAAGTCACTCGAACAGAAGATAAAAATTTCTGGTTTGAGTGGTTCTTCATTGTCATTGGTGGCTGCATCACTTTTTCGAGCACATCCTCAAACCCACATCATGGTGATGGATGATGCCGATCAAGCTGCATATTTGTTCAATGATATGAAAATGATTTTGGATAATGAATCTGCATACTTTTTCCCTTCCTCATTCAAAAAAGCGATTAAATTATCCCAGCTTGATACGGCCAATGAAATACTTAGGACAGAGGTACTGAATAGAATTGCCAACAATTCGGCTCCATGTGTGGTGGTCACCTATCCAGAGTCATTGATGCAGAAAGTAATTTCTTCTGAAGGGCTACGGACTAAAACCTTAAAATTGAAAGTCGGTGATAGTTTAGGGCTAGATTTTGTGGTAGAAATGCTTGTGGAGTATTCATTCCAACGCGTCGATTTTGTTTATGAGCCAGGTCAGTATTCTGTGCGTGGAGGAATAATTGATATTTTTTCATACTCCTTTGAATTGCCTTATCGGTGTGACTTTTTTGGTGATGAGCTGGAGTCAATAAGAGTTTTTGATATAGAAACACAGCTTTCAAAGGAACAAAAGTCTGAAATTGAGATTATTCCAGATGTAAACCTGGATAATGATTTACCACATCTACCTTTTTTTGAATTTGTTTCCAAAGAGTGTTTGTTTAGTTTTACCGATGTGCCTTTTGTTCGTGAACGCATCAATCAGTTATACAACGATGCTTTGGTGAAGGCCAATGAAGGTGAACGTAGCGTCCCCAATTTATTCAAATCGCTGATTACAGGTGAGCAAATGATGGATTGTTTGCAAACATGTAGAAAAATGGAGTGGAGTGAACGATCGTATTTTAAAACCGAATGCACCATTCATTTCAAGACCTCACCACAGCCAATTTTTCATAAAAATTTTGATTTAGTAACAGAGAATCTAAAGAAGCATTTGTCTGAAGGTTATAAATTATATATCCTAAGTGATAGTGTTAAACAAACAGACCGAATAGCCTCAATATTTTCCGACCGAGGAGATAACATTGGTTTTCAGCCAGTTAAGTACACACTTCATGAGGGGTTTATTGATCATGATTTGTCAATTATTTGTTACACCGACCATCAAATTTTTGACCGCTTTCATAAATATCAACTGAAAACAGATAAGACCCGTCTTGGGAAAGTGGTATTGACGCTTAAGGAGTTAAACCAATTTCAAGTTGGTGATTTTATGGTTCATGTTGATCATGGTGTAGGGGTGTTTGGTGGTCTGGTTCGCACCAATGTGAATGGCAAAATGCAGGAAATGGTTAAACTCGTTTTTAAAGACGATGACATAATTTTTGTAAGCATTCATTCACTACATCGCATTTCAAAGTACAAAGGAAAGGATGGGGAAGCACCAAGAATTAATAAACTAGGTACAGGGGCATGGGAAAAACTTAAAGAGCGCACTAAGTCAAAGGTCAAAGACATTGCCC
>CANIXM010000262.1 GCA_947471245.1 Paludibacteraceae bacterium
GCACGTAAATATGCAAATCAAACTTTGCTTCGTTACATGGCTCAAGGTGCTGTAGAATATGCTAAAGAATTAGGATTAAATATTCCTATCGTTCTTCACTTGGATCATGGCGATAGCTTCGAACTTTGCAAAAACTGTATCGATAGCGGTTTCTCTTCTGTAATGATTGATGGTTCACACCTTCCTTATGAAGAAAACGTAGCTCTTACTCGCAAAGTAGTAGAATATGCTCATGCACATGACGTTACTGTAGAAGGTGAGTTAGGTGTTTTAGCTGGTGTAGAAGATGAAGTTTCTCATGAACACCACACTTATACTCAACCAGAAGAAGTGGAAGACTTCGTAAAACGTACAGGTGTTGACTCATTGGCTATCTCTATCGGTACTTCTCACGGAGCTAACAAATTCACTCCAGCACAATGTACTAAAGATGCTAACGGCATTTTGGTTCCACCACCATTGCGTTTCGATATCTTAGAAGAAATCGAAAAACGCATTCCTGGTTTCCCTATCGTACTTCACGGTGCTTCTTCTGTGCCACAAGAATATGTAGCTACTATTAATAAATATGGTGGTTCGTTGAAAGATTCTATCGGTATTCCAGAAGATCAATTGCGCAAAGCTGCTGTATCTGCAGTATGTAAAGTAAACATTGACTCGGATGGTCGTTTGGCTATGACAGCTGCAATTCGCGAAGTATTCTATACTAAACCAGGCGAATTTGATGCTCGTAAATACTTAGGTCCAGCTCGTGATGAGTTGAAAAAACTATACCAACACAAAACTGAAAGCGTATTAGGAAGTGCTGGAAAGGCATAATCTAATTACTTTATAATTAAAACGGTGCTATTTCAAACAGGAAGTAGCACCGTTTCTTTTTTTAGTAGCTCTATCAGTTCTTAGTGCCACTCTGTGCATTCTTGGTGGTCTTTGTGGAATAGCCTATGTCACAGAGTTACTCAAAGTTAACACAGAGTTACACAAAGTAAATATAACTTCTTAGTGTCACTCTGTGTATTCTTAGTGGTCTTTGTGGAATAATTATATCACAAGAGTTCATTGTTGAATAGCTATGTCACAGATTTACTCAAAGTTAACACAGAGTTACACGGAGAAAGAAATAACTGCTTAGTGCCACTCCGGGCCTATTTAGTGGACTTTGTGGAATAATTTCCTCTTAAGGTTTTCACTTCACTTTTTTAATCAATTACTTGCGAAAGAAGATGCTCAAGCTCTTGGGGGCGGATGTTGATGGAAATCTTGCCATTCTCAGCATAAGATATTTGACCAGTCTCTTCCGAAACGATGATGGCCACTGCATCAGACTGTTCGGTAATTCCCAATGCAGCACGGTGGCGGAGCCCCATTCGCTTAGGTATTGATTGATCTTTAGATACAGGAAGAATACAGGCTACAGATTTTATTTTATGCTGACTGATAATCATTGCCCCATCGTGTAAGGGGCTGTTTTTGAAGAAAATGTTTTCTATCAGTCTGGAATTAATATTGGCATTTATTTGTTCGCCAGAATATTGATAAAACTGTAAATCATTCGAACGTGTTATCACAATTAAAGCCCCTGTTGATGCTTTTGAAAGGTTTCTACATGCCAATACAATTTGAATTAAATCATAATTACTTCGTTTTTGATCCTCACCTGCAGTTCTGAAAAGTGATTTGATTGGGTTGAAAATACTCCATTTACGAGTTGTGCCTATTCGTTGCAAAAATCCTCGTATTTCGTCCTTAAACAATACGATTAATGCAAAAGCTCCTACACTAACAACCCTTCCAAGTATCGCTCCCAACAATTCCATTCTGAAAACATAAGACACCAAAAACCAGCATATTATGAAAGCCAGTATGCCAATAAACACATTGGCAGCCCCAGATCTTCTTAATAGTCTAAACATTTGGAAAAGCAATACTGCCACCAAAAAAATATCTATTATATCCCTAATTCCAATTTGAAATCCCATGTTTTTTTGTTGGTTTTTATCCAGCGTTTATGACTGGTTGTAAGCATTGTAAATCGTGATTGCTTCTTTAGCTTCTTTAACATCATGTACTCGAAGAAGTTTAGCTCCACCCATCAATGCCAACACATGAGCAGCAGTTGTTCCATTTAACGATTCTTCTGCCGTAATGCATAATGTGTTGTAAATCATAGATTTCCTTGATATGCCGCAGAGTATAGGTGACTGCAATTCTTTAAAAAGTGATAAGTTTTTAAGTAGTTTGAAATTTTGTTCTTTGGTTTTTGCAAATCCAAATCCTGGGTCAATAATAACATCATTCACACCCATCAGTTTTAGTTTTGCCGATTTTACTGCCAAGTCATGAAAAATTTCGCTTAATATGTTATCGTAGTTAGTCAGCTGGTTCATGTTTTGTGAGTTACCTCTCGAATGTGTGAGTACATAGACTAACTGATGCTCACTTACTGTAGCAAACATGTTGTTATCCAAGTCACCTCCGCTTACATCATTCACCATACCAACACCATATTCCTGAACCGCAAATTTTGCTATTCTAGATCTATACGTATCCACTGATATTAAGGCGTTTGGGAACTTATTACAAATGATTTCAAGTGCAAACGAAAGCCGCTTTTTTTCTTCCTCCTCCGAGATTATTGTTGCAAAAGGACGTGTAGATTGAGCTCCAATATCAATGATTTTGGCTCCTTGATGTAAGGCAATATCAGTTGATTTATAGATTTCATCTTCAGCCATAAATCGATTTCCAGAATAAAATGAATCAGGCGTCACATTCATGATTGCCATTATAATCGGCGATGACAGTTCAATTAAATTATTGTTTATGTTAATATTTGGAGCAATTTCTTTCATTTTTTGAAAAAATATACTATATTTGTTTTGTTTCCGTTATGCAAAAATAAGAAAATATACCGATAACCATAGTTTGTGGTTGCGATATTCATTAAAAATAGTAGTTAATCTCACATATACAGAGCTTACATGTCTTATTCTGTGATTGTTATCAGTTAGATTGATTATAAATCTTAGTTTTTATACATAAAATATCACGTTCATCCCATTTTTAGTGTATAACTAGGCATCTAAGTTTTTTTTATAAATGGTGAAAAAAATATTTCACTTTTGCTGTTTTCAGAAAAAAAACACTATTTTTGTAGCGAGTTTATAATAAAATTCTTCATTCTTTAATTTTATCATACGTACTATGAAGGTAAAAACAATAGCAAAATTTGCTTCATTTTTTCTAGTCATTGCTTTAGTTGGTTGCTCAAGCAAATCAGCTCCAGAGGGTTATTCCAGTCTTACCGGGTGGAAATACAATGACAAAAATGGAACAGGCTTCGAAGTAAAAGGAGCGTTTAGAGGCGAAATCCCTAGTGGAATGGTTGCTGTTGAAGGAGGGTCATTTACGATTGGTGAAAAAGGAGAATTGGTTACTGCGCCTAGAAACGGTAAGCCTAGAAGGATTACTGTAAGTTCATTTTACATGGATCAATATGAAATTCGTAACCTTGACTGGAGAGAATATACCAATTGGATGAAGGTTGTATTTGCGAAAACAGCTCCAAAATTGGTTGAAAAAGTTCAACCAGATCCAAAAGTGTGGCGTGAAGAACTTGCATATAATGAGCCTTATCTTCAAAACTACTTTAGTCACCCAGCCTATGATCAATATCCAGTAGTAGGTATAAGTTGGGAACAGGCTATGGATTATTGTATTTGGAGAACAGACCGTGTCAATGAATTGGCTTTGATTCGTGAAGGTGTGATAGATGCACCTGATTTTTTTGAATTAGAAAAACAAACAAGTGCCGATTCTATTGCACAGTTCTTTGTTTTCAATACTCAAAAATACCTTCAGCAAGCTAGTTACCAACCAGCAGTTGGAAAACGACCATACAA
>CANIXM010000263.1 GCA_947471245.1 Paludibacteraceae bacterium
ATGAAGAAAAAAATCTATTCACTAGGAATAATCACACTGCTTGCAACTATTACAATTTCAGCTAGTGCGAACACCTACTACCTTAGCTCCAAAGGGAATGACAGCAACACAGGAAAATCAATCAAAACAGCTTGGAGCACCATCAGGCACCTCAACACCAAAGACTTAGCTGCTGGCGATACAGTTCTTTTAGAGGGTGGCACAGTGTTCAATGGCTTCATCAGCCTCAATGACAAAGATGGTAACAATCCTACCAAGCCAATTGTATTTTCCAGTTATGGAAAAGGCAAAGCCATAGTGCACAACACCAATAGAAATCAATGTGGATTTTTTGGCTACAACACGCAAGGTATTGAAGTCCGCAACTTAATCTTTGAAAGTTTGAGCAATGATAGTACACACGTGAAAAATGATGGCATCGCTTTTTACAATGATTTGGATGGAGGAATACGTTTGAAAAATATAGTTATCAAAAACTGTGAAGTCAGAAATTTCGGACACAATGGAATAGCCATTGGTGGTTACCCTCCCTCTGTGTGCAATACCGGGTTTGACAAAGTAGTGATTGACAGTGTGTGGGTACATGATGTCAGGGAAAATGGCATTCTTACTTATGGCAAAGAGAAACAAGACCAAATAGGATGGGCCAACCACAACATCCGAATAACCAACTCTGTCATTCATGATGTGACTGGCTATTCCACTCGCGGTCACAAAGGTAGTGGTATCATCATAGCACAAGTGGACTCATGCCTAATAGACCATTGTGTAGCGTACAACAATGGTACACTGAACACAGCCTGTGGAGGTCCTGGTGGTATATGGGCTTG
Organism: Paludibacteraceae bacterium; assembly: GCA_947471245.1. GTDB lineage: Bacteria > Bacteroidota > Bacteroidia > Bacteroidales > Paludibacteraceae > Paludibacter. Next base: position 831 of record CANIXM010000263.1, read on the forward strand.
GTCCACTAACAATGTAACCATCCAGTATTGCGAAAGCCACCACAACTCAAGTGGCAAAGAGAAAGGTTGCGATGGTTTGGGATTTGACTTTGACGGTGGTGTGACTAATTCCACATTACAATATTGTTACTCACACGACAATGACGGTGCGGGTATTCTATTAGGACAATATGACGTTGCACGTCCGTGGGCACACAACACCGTCAGATACAACATCAGTGAAAATGATGCAAGAACCAACAACAGTCCACTCACCATTTTCAAAGGTTCGGGTTGTTCCTTCAATGGTCTGCAAATTTACAACAATACCGTGTATGTAAGTCCATCAGAAAAAAACCACACCAAAACGCTATCTGCATTCCAAATCACTGAATGGGTGACAGGTGTACACGGAATAAATGTATTCAACAATATCTTCGAAACCACTGGCGGAATTCCACTGATGAACGTTCCAAAAGGATATTATGGCAGATTCAATGGAAATCTGTATTGGACAAATGGAAGCCCTGAAGCAATTTTCTATCAAGGAATAAACTACAGCACCCTAGAAAGTTGGAGGCTAGCAACCGGTAATGAAACAATCAATGGACAAAGCACTGCCATCGTTGCAGACCCTCTATTAACTAACAAAGTAGCAGGAAAAATAATGTACCCCCTACATCCAGAAAAACTGGATGGTTACAAACTTACATCTTCATCGCCAGCCAAAAATGCGGGTGTTGACTTAAAAGCTGAATTCGGAGTCGAAGTTGGTCAAAGAGATTTCTTTGGAAACCCCTCACTTACCGATGGGAAATTTGACATCGGGGCCTATGAGTTCACACCTACAGTAGTTCCAGAGGTAAAAACATCACCCGAACCAAAACGAAAAAAGAAATAGAATTGCATCGACTTTAGCCTAACTAACAGCATTTTAAACCGTGACTTTTTTTATTCAGTCACGGTTTTTTTATTAAAAATTCATTACCTTTGGACACCTTAACTTTTAATCTACAATTATTCATGAAAAAAAGTCACCTGTTTAAGTTATTCATCTCATCCGCATTTCTAGTAGTATCCCTTTACTGTCATTCAGCTAGCTATTATTTCAGCACTTCTGGACTTGACTCCAACGATGGTAGTTCCCCATCAAGTCCTTGGCTCTCCATATCTAAAATCAACAGCATGACAATCGCACCCGGTGACAAAATTTACTTTAAAGGTGGTGATATTTTTGAAGGTAACATTACCATTGACCAAAATGACGCCAATGACCCATCCAATCCTGTTTTGTTTACTTCCTATGGCTCAGGAAGAGCCACCATCCACACCGCCGGAACTACATTGAATGGCTTTAAAGCGCTGAACACACAAGGCATCAGCATTATGAATCTAAATTTCACGGGTGATGGAAATCGTTTTGTTGTAGAAACTAACAGTGGCATCCTATTCGAATCAACACTCACTGGAAGTAGTAAACTATCCACATTTGAAGTCAGAAATGTGGAAGTAAGTAAATTTGCCTATATAGGTATTTACTTGCATCAAAAGGGAGGTATAGATGCTGGTGGTTTTACAAAGATAATCATTGACAGTGCCAAAGTGCATGATGTAAAAGAAACTGGTATTGCTATTTATTGCGAGCAAGAATCACAGTATTCATCCTCTTGGCATGTGAGAAATGTAAAAGTAACGAACTGTGAAACATACAAAATACCCGGCTATTCTAGTAACATTCACAAGGGAAGTGGCATTATCCTTTCTCAAATTGACTCTTGTATGATCGACAGATGCCTTTCTTACCAAAATGGAACTCTCAACTCCAACAAAGGAGGTCCTGGAGGAATATGGGTCTATTCGGCTAATAATACCATCATTCAAAACTGCGAAAGCCACCACAATTCTTCGGGAACAGGTGGAGACGGACTAGGATTTGACTTAGATGGTGGATGTACCAACTGCACCATTCAGCACTGTTACTCCCATGACAATGATGGTGCAGGCTATTTACTAGGTCAATACAGCAATGCAAGACCTTGGGCAAATAACATAGTAAGATACAATATTTCTGAAAATGATTCAAGAACCAACCACAGCCCTATCACCCTATTCAAAGGTGACAACTGCGAATTTGATGGTGTTCAGATATACAATAACACCGTATATGCTTCACCTTCTACATCCGTTATAGGTCCACCTTTGGCAATATTCGAATTATCTGAATGGGTTGGAGGAATGCAGGGAATTGAAGCGAATAACAACATCTTTGTATCTAAGGATGGTGTTCCGATGATTAGCATACCATCTGGCTATTACGCTAAACTATGCGGCAATCTATATTGGGCATCAGGTGAGAAAGTATCAATCAACTATCACGGCACTGAGTACACGAATCTTAAATCATGGGCGGATGCATGTGGCAACGAGAAAATAGGTAACAAATATACAGGCATCATAGCCGACCCCAAACTAAAAAACTCTGGCACCTCAATACTCTTATTTCCTAAAACAAACAAAGAACTAGATGCATACCAACTTGCAGATGGTTCACCAGCTATTGGCAATGGGCTGAATCTAGATTCACTGTATCATATCAACATTGGAACACATGATTATTATGGTACCATCATTGCGCCCAAAAGCTCACACAACATTGGTGCTTTTGAAACTGAGCAAGGCTTATCCATCTTCAAACCATCAGTGCAAAAACTGACAATACTGGAAATATCACCGAATCCATCAAATGGGAATTTCAAAATTGAATTTGACAATGATGAAAATTCTTCGGCAAGTGCCACTATATCAGACATCACAGGGAAAATTGTAGATACCAGAACCACCTCTGATAGTTTCATCCAGTATGCTGACATGAATCTGACAGAAGGTATCTATTATATCACTGTAACAGCCATGAACAAAACATATATTGGAAAATTGATAGTGAGACAGTAATCATTTCTCATAAAAACAAAAGGGTAGCGCACAATTTAAATGCGCTACTTTTTTTGTGAAGTAATCCATCTTTTGCCCCCAACAATTTGATACTCTTATGGGTTATAAGTTCACGCAGCAACACCAACAATAGAATA
>CANIXM010000264.1 GCA_947471245.1 Paludibacteraceae bacterium
TGGATGATGGAAAACCTGCGTGTAACAAGCTATAGAAATGGTGATCCTATTCCGTATGTGAAGGATGTCAGAACTTGGTTGAAATCAAAAACAGGTGCTCAATGTACGTATAATAATTCTACAGATCCTAGTTTTGTTGCCACTAATGGTCGGCTTTATAACTGGTATGCAGCTGTTGATCCTCGTGGCATTGCACCAGTAGGTTGGCATATTCCAACAAAAGCAGATTGGGAAACATTTAACGATTTCGTAAGATTGAATAAGTTGACTTCTACAGATGTGGCATGTTTTTGTGCACAGACCTATGGCTATCGTGATGGTTATGATACAGCAGATTATGTAAATTATAATGTATCAATATTTTGGTGGAGTGTGACACAAGTAGACAATTCCTTTGCTTGGTCGAATGATGGTGATAAGGGAAGTGCTAATTTTGGACTGCAATCAATTTACAAGAATGTAGGAGTTTCTATACGTTGTGTCAAGGATAATTGATTCCCTGCCGAATTTATTTGGCGAACAAAGGTGTTAATCTTTTACGCATCGAATACAATACCCACTTGTTCTAATCATTTCTCTTCCACTTCCTAGTTGGTTGGTTGAGTAGTCTATATTCATATAACTTGGATTTTGGTAAACCATTAGTGTATCCCACACATCACACCACCAATAGCAATCCTTGTAATAGCGTTTGGAGTTTTGGAGTTCGTATTTTCCACTTGGAAGGGCTGTAAACCCGGATTTGTTGTTTTTCTGTGGTTCGCATCCAATCGTGTAGTATTGTGCCTGATATGCCTCCCAGCCTCTAGTCGTAGCAAGTGATTTCCCAATCTCATAACTCATATTTTCTTTGCTAATGCTATAATTGTTTTTCGAAAGATACATTTGTAGCTCTCGCCATTCATATTCCATAGGAATATGCCATCCATTAGGAGCTAATCCTCTAGAGTCAGCTGTGGCCTTCCAGTTGTAATATCTTCCATATTTGGAAATTGTATCCTTTGAACCGGAATAGTCATAAGGACATTGAGCTGGAGAGTCTGAATTTATCCATAAGTTGTAATCACTTACAGTTGGAATTAGGTCGCCATTTCTAAATCGAGTAACTCTCAGATTTTCTGCCATCCATATCTGATTCCCAATCTGAATTGTTTTATAGGTATTCCCATCAATATCATTCACAGACCCATACGTAAGATTAGGATTGAATGGAATCAAAGGTGTTTTTGATGTTCTCATAGTCGCGATTTCCCCTTTATATACTTTGGTATGGTTTTTAACATAGGGTGTCAGATAATAGATGGTGTCCTGTCTGAGATTAGAAGCCGTGATTTCTATAATTTTTTGAAATGGGTATTTTAAGTAGATACTGTCATTGTAAAAAGATTGAGGTTTTGAACTTAAATAAAAGCCTATTTCGGTAATCTCGGTTCCAGCTTTATTTTCAATGTTGATTTCTATGCGAGCTGATGTGACATCCACTTGAATGATTTTAGCACTTACAGATGGGATCGGAGGTGTGAGAGCATCTGGTGAAACTTTCCATGAGTCACATGATACTATGAACATCAATGAGCAAAGTGAAATGTAAGTATTGATCGCCACGAATTTAATTCTGTTTTTTCTCATGCTTATGTAGGGTAGTGTTCGATAGGTATTTAGTTATATTTAGTAGGTGCTTGGTGTAATTGCTGTTATCCAGAATTTGAAATGCACTGGTAAAACTACAATACTCTTTTGGACGCAAAGATACAATTATTTCTTCCGAATTAGATGAAGAAAGTAGAGCTACATTTGCTTGTAGTTGAATCTTAAAGGGTTATTGATTCATGTATTTAAGCCGCTATTGCTTTTGGAATTTTGCTCATCATTGGAATTTTAATATGTTGACTTTTGACCGACAATTATGGATGTTGCAATTGGGTTTTTGTTTGCGGATTTGTTAAATAAATATAATCAGTTAGGTTTGGAGTAGCGGTTGTGCAACAAAAAGGACTCTTATGAAACAAAGACCTTTTTTTGAAACTTAAATTCAAAGCCTCTGTATGAAAAATCCTCCAATCATTCTGGTTATAATCTCGTGCGCTCTTGCTTTAATTTCTTGTGATAAGTGGGAACTTGAAGCTCCCATTTTACCAAGTTTACCAACTATATATACCTCTGGTGTCAGTGCTATTACAGATTCCTCTGCATTGAGTGGTGGGACAATAACCACTGATGGTGGAGCAACTATTAGTATTCGGGGAGTATGCTTGTCAAAAAAGCCAAATCCTACCACCGATGACACCCTAATCACCGATAAATCTACTACCAAAGACTACTTTTCGGTACGGTTGTCGGCATTAGAACAAAATACCACCTACTATATTCGCGCATTTGCCACCAATTCGGCAGGGACAGCATACGGTAACAATGTTGAATTTACAACCTCAGTTAAAACTTCCCTTTCTTCAGTAATAACATGGCCAGCATCAGGTATCACTAGCACCTCAGTCAATTCGGGTGTGGAAGTAACATCTGATGGTGGTGAATTAATTCTTTATATGGGACTTTGTTGGAGTCGAAATCCAAACCCAACGGTGTCAGATCATAAAACGATGATCATTTCCCCAGTCTATTCGGATGTTTGTTCAATAACCAATCTAACGGCTGCAACTACCTATTACATTAGAGCCTACGCTACTAACTCCAAAGGAACTAGCTATGGAAATCAGGTGGTGTTTACTACTTTGCCAAAGTAAGGATTGATTATGAGTAGTAAAGTTAAAAGACTCATATCTTGTAATCATTTGGAACTAAAACAATAAGTGATTCATTTAGCAGCTTGAATGTTGCTATGTCATTGTGTGAAAAATGCTATATTTGCAATCGCAATCAAATAATTATCAACTATGCAAACTAAGTATTTATTCGTAATCTATTTTTCTTTATTTACATTAGGTGTGATTCAAGCACAGGATATTTCCATCAGTTTTTCGGTAGATGGAAATGAGAGTCTGGACAGTGTCTTTGTGTACAATAAAACAAAAAAAATCGGGGTGCCTGTTCCAATTGGATCGATACTGATTTTAGGGAAAAATGTTGGAGTGGATGATGTTGAATCAGGAAAAAATGGACTTTCTATCATTCCGAATCCAATTATAGATGATGCGTTACTTAGTTTTCCTTTAACAACGAGTGGCAATACGAAAATTCAGGCTTTTTCTCTGGATGGGACATTACTTGGTGGTGTGAATTCAGACCTAGATGCAGGAATAAATAACATTAGAATGAAACTTCCTAAGGGAGCATGTTTGATAAACGTGTCAAGTAAGGGACATAATTACACTTCCAAGGTTATTAGTACTAATTCTTCTGTACTTGAGCCTAGTTTTATCTTAGAAAGTAATAATGGCTCCCACATGCTTGCGCCTCGAAAAGCACCAACTAATGCTGTTGCGTTAAACTATGAAAATGGGGACAGTATTCTTTATAGAGGATATTCAAATGTCTATTTTTCAAGTGTGGTTGGATACGACTTTCCTACGATTTCCAAAGATATTAAATTTAAATTTACTCCACAGACTGATGCTGACGTAGAGGCGTATTTGAATCTAGTCAATGCGAATTTTTCAATTGGATGGGGATTGACAAATAAGGATGAACCAGGATCAACTAGGTATATGTGGTCTGTGTATAGTTGTATGAATAGTTGGAGTCAGATTTCATCGGCTACAACTGATGAAATGTTTGATCGCTGGAATTACTCGCTCCTTTTCTTTGGATTGGAAAAGAATGAATCAAAGTATTTATACAGTGGTTTGTATCAAAGGACCAAAGTGGTAGCACAGATTACGGGGTATTTATATTCTCTACAGAATCAATTGGTCTGGTTGCAAAA
>CANIXM010000265.1 GCA_947471245.1 Paludibacteraceae bacterium
ACTTAAAAAATAACCTACTTCTGGAGAAAGTGTTAGCGATGATGAGCTACCTCCTTTAGTGGTAGTAGTACCAACAGTGCTAGAGGTTGATAGGGTATTAAAACCCAGATTACCACCCACATAAAGCTGTGCTTGAGTTAGAGAAGTAAAAGCAAAAATAAATAGGGTTACAAGAGAAAGTTTTAAAGTTCGTATCATAAAAAAAATGTGTTTGATTAGTAATCAATTTCGGTAAAGGTAAGAACAATTTTAGATACGCAGTGATTTCTAAAATTTTGTAATGAAATTTTAATACAGTTTCATGGTAGCACATTTGATTTTGACACTGAACTAAAAAAACAAAAAACCCATATCAGACTTTTACTGATATGGGCAAATAAAAATGAATTGCAATCTGTTGATTTTCAGCAATCAAAGAGGCTAAAACACAATACTAATCTTTGAAAACTATCTGAATATCAAGGATAAAAATATCATCAATAACCTTATCTCCAAGGTTATCAAAAAATGATTTGGAGCCATACCTTACATCAAACTTTGACCTATCTACCTTCAACTGTGTGGTATATCCATCTCCCTTCTTGACTATGTCAACAGTAATATTCTCTGTTTTTCCTTTAATGGTGATGCTTCCTGTGAGGGTAGCTTTTCCGTTGGCAAATTTACTTGGTTTGGTGATTTGAAAAGTGGCAGTTGGGAATTTCTCAACGCCGAAGAAATCCTCTGATTTTAAATGTCCAACAAGTTTCTTATTGTAAGTTTCATCCTTAAGATCCGAGTTAGTAATCGTAGTCATGTCTATCACCACATTACCACCCACGATGTTGTTCTTTTTTACTTCAAAATAGCCACTTTTCACTTTCACCAGTCCATTGTGAGAACCTCCAATTTTGTTACCAGTCCACTTTACAACTGATTTTTCTGTGTTGATCTCATATTTCTGAGCTGCCACAGTTAAAGTACTTGCTAATAATAGCATCGAAAATAATCTTAGTGTTTTCATATTCGCATAAATTTTTAAAATGATATTTATAATTGATTTTTGTACAAAGATAGAAGACGGAATGCTCTTACTCACTTGACCTATGTTAAGAAATTATTCATCGATACATTATTTCATTTTTCTAATTCTACTAAGGCTTTCGGGAGTTATTCCCAAGTATGAGGCTATATAAATAAGTGGAACACGTTGAAATACTTCTGGTTGCTCTTTCAGCAATTCATTATACCTATCCAAAGCCGAATCCCACATGGTTGCATTGAGTCTTTTCAAACTATTTACATAAGCTCTCTGAAAAAGTATCCTGAAATACCGCTCCAAATTAGGAATTTCAACCAACAATTGCTCCATCCGATGGTGCGTTATGGCCAACAATTGGGTATCCTCAAGAGCTTCAATGTAATACTTAGAGGGAGTGTGTGAAAAAAAGCTCTCCAGATCGCTAATCCAACTATTCTCCATCCTGATTTGATAAATTTGTTCGGTGCCTTTGACATCTACGTAATAGGACCGCAAGATACCACTGGTCACAAAGTACAATTGTGTGCACAACTTGCCTGGCTCCAATAGAATTTTCTTCTTCTGAATAGAAATTGGCTCAAAGGCAGATAATATGATACTTTCATCTTCCTTGGTCAACGCTGACCACTTATTGAAATAGTAAATTAGTTTGTGATTGTCTTTGTCCATGGTTGTCTGAATGTCATAATTATATATCTAACAAGAATAATGAAAGTTTCGTTTAAATATATCTCAATTTTCCCTACTTTTGTAACTAAATTTATGAATATAAAATGGAACTAATTTTAAAATACTTCCCAAGCGTTTCAAGCACCCAAAAAACTCAATTTGAGGCACTTTATGACTTGTATCTGGACTGGAACTCAAAGATCAACGTCATATCCCGTAAAGATATTGAGAACCTTTACGAACACCATGTGCTTCATTCATTGGCCATTGCAGAAATTATCAAGTTTCAGCCTGGCTCTACAGTGTTAGATGTGGGTACTGGAGGTGGTTTCCCTGGAGTGCCGCTTGCCATACTTTTTCCAGAAGTTCAGTTTGTATTGGTAGATTCGATTGGAAAGAAAATTAAAGTTGGCACTGAAGTATCCAATGCTATTGGATTGAAAAACATCACATTAAAGCACTCACGCGTTCAGGAAGAAAAAGGGAAGTATGATTTTGTAGTCAGTAGAGCTGTGATGCCACTGGGTGATTTGGTCAATCTGGTGAAGAAAAACATCAAGAAAGAGCATAAAAACGCACTCCCCAATGGCTTAATTTGTCTCAAAGGCGGAGAACTTCAACACGAAATATTACCCTATAAAAACATAGCCGAACTGTACAACCTGAGCGATTTCTTTAAAGAAGAATTCTTCCTGACCAAAAAAGGAGTGTACGTCCCATTGTAATATCACGAAGTAATTATCTATCAATATCGCCGAAGGCTAATATCAATAAATATCGCACAGCTAATATCGCCAAAGGCAAATATCACGCAGTAAATATCGCCGAAGGCAAAATATCACAAAGTAAACCCATGGAAATCAAAACATTCTTAGTCAATCCATTTCAACAAAACACTTACTTAGTATATGACCAAACCAAAGAAGCCATCCTTATCGACTGTGGATGCTTTAGTAAGGCAGAGCAAAACCTGGTAGTTCAGTTTATCGACGATAACAAATTAGTATTAAAGCGATTAATCAACACTCACCTTCATCTAGATCATCAGTTTGGCAACAAATTTATTTTTGAAAAATATGGCATCAAAGCAGAGGCTAACGTAGAAGATGAGTTTCTGTTAAAGTCAGTTTCCTCTCAAGCTGCTTCATTTGGCATCAAAGCTGAAGATGCAATACCACTCGGCGCGTATATCAATGAGGGTGATGTGATTAAGTTTGGCGACTCGTCATTCGTAGCCATTCATGTACCAGGGCATTGTCCTGGTCATTTGGCATTTTATTCCGCAGAAAGCAAAGCGCTATTTGCTGGAGATGTGCTATTTAGAGGTTCTATAGGTAGAACTGATTTACCCAAAGGCGATTATGCTACCTTGATAAAATCAATAACAGAGAAGTTGCTTGTGTTACCAGAAGATACAGTCGTTTATAGCGGTCATGGTCCTACTTCCACCATTGGTTATGAGAAAGTTAATAATCCGTATTTGTAGGTGTGCCCAATAAAAAAAAGAAAAATGAGAGCTTTATTGATATTATCCTGCATATTGATTACTTTGAAAGTAAATTGTCAGATATTTAGTTTTGGTGACCCATCAATAAAGGGAAACGTAAGATTTATTATTGAAAAGTCAAATGGTTATAAAGCTGATTGGAGAGAATATTCATTTGATAGTTTATCAAGGATAATTGAGATAAAGTATTTTCGTGATAATGAGCTTTTAGAAAATGATTTTTTAAACTACAAAATGGAAAATGATTCTGTTCTGATTGTTACCAAAACCAATAAAAGCAGAAGAGGTATTGAAATGAGTAATTCAAAATATTTTTATGATTCACAGAAAAGGATTATTAGATATGAATATTTTAAGGAGAATTGTTTGACTCCAATGATAGTAGAATTAAATGCTAAATATGAGAATGGTAGGATTTTACAATTTGATAGGATATTGATTCCAAATGATACATCTGTGATTGAAACCTATAGTTTCAAATATTTGGACAACAAAATATTAATTAAAAAGTCTGACAATAAAGTGATTAATAGTGAAACCACCACAATTAAACTTGATAAAAACGGCAATTGGATTGACAAGATAGTTGATAATTGTAATCCCGAATGTGTCTTAGGCGGTATAAGGACTTTTTCTCCATTTCGACACGACAAATATAGGATAAAATATGAGTGTG
>CANIXM010000266.1 GCA_947471245.1 Paludibacteraceae bacterium
CCTATTTTTTTCTGATTGCCTTTGGAGAAGTCACGTATCAATTTCTTCTTATCCATGATTTCTTGATTGAAAAAATCGGACATGGACAATACAAACTCATCAACATCTTGAATTGATTTCTGATGAAGTTTACCCACGAAATAGAAGTATTCCTCGGGCGTCAAGAAGTCGATCAAAAAACTTTCGTCTAGAAATGAACCGGTAGTGGCTTTCCAAGCATCGTTTCTTTTTACACGTAACTCATAAATTTTGACTTCTCCTGTCGTTGGCTCAGTAAGGTCCAGTATGAGCCGAAAAAGAGTCGTCTTGCCAGCACCATTGTTACCTACAAGTCCAAAACTTTCACCTGGCAGAATGGATAGATGTGGCACATCCAAAACAGTCACTCCACCATATACTTTCTTTAAATCTATTGCTTCAATCATCTCACTATTATTTTATCAAAACTTGGTTTGATGCTTATAATTCTCTTTCTCTAAATCCGTCGGCCAACAGGTATTTTCTGAAATTAAATACCGACACCAATTGTTTTATCAAAAAACGGTGTGAAAACATACCAATAAGCCCTAAGCTAGCTAGTAGCCACAAACCCAATGTATAAGTTGCAAATGTAGCTGTAAGCCATATCACCAACAAAGGAATGAGCATCATTGGTATCATAATCAGAAACCCCTTGAACGAGGTGCCTTGATAATTCATTGTACTGTTGCGTGACAAATCTATCTTTCGGGTGTTAAAAATAGCTAATATCATCAATACAAAAACATTTATACCCATATTATAAACAAATGCAACCAAATGCATCAAGGTTATTTCTGTACCAAAAAAGAAATAGGGAGTTGTGATAAAAAAACAAATGATATTGAATGCTACCAACAACACATAATTGGCTTTAATGTAAGTACTTATAGAAATATTGCTAGTCATCAACCCATCAAAAAACGAACTATCCCAACTGATAACCCACTGTCCACAGGTGTACATGAGTAGCCCAGTTTCAAACAATGCAACAAAAAACAGAATGGTATGATTGTGGGTATAAATATCGTTGGTATAAAATATCAGCCCATACAAGAGGAAAACCAAGCTCATGGTCAACAAACTACGTGATCGTTTGTGTCTAAATAAAAGTTTAATTTCTACCCCAATTAATTCCCCCATGGAGCCAAACTGATTGAGAAAAGTCAATGACGCATTGTATATCTTTTTTTGGTTTTGAATTACATTAAAGAGCTCAGGATAATAGTTTTGCCAAAAGAACCAGCGATTCAAACCATAGGCCAACAGCACAGATGCAACGGGAATAAACAGTCCCAATTTGGATATCACAACGAAATTAAATAAATGCATCGAGCTCTGAAACAATGAAAAGTACTCAAAATACTCCATTGCTAAAATACCACCTAGCACCACCACCAATGCTACCATTGCCCAAAATCCTGCACCAAACTTTCTTTTCAAATAGTTGGTGGTGAGTGAATTGAACCATATTATCAGTATGTAGCAAATTACAAATCGGATGCTCACCTCCATGCCTTGATGTTTCATCACCGACTGATAGGCAAAGGGAATGATAACAAACAGACCAAAATAGTTGACCACACTCAGCAATGGCTTGACCAATAGAAAATTGATGATGGAACTTCGTTTAATGGGGAGAACTTGGTAAGGCAACAAATCGAACGAACTCAAAGGTTGCATAAAAAAGCGTAGCAACAGCCCTGAAATCATCACATAAAGCAGTCCACCATTATAGACATCCAACGGTGAAAAGCGATCATTTATTTTCTCCAAAATAGTGTCGAGCGACAATCCTACAAACAATAAAACGGACGCTAAATATATAACAAAAATGGCTAGCAATATATTTACTGCTAGGTTTTTGTAGAAACCTTGAGACCGAAATCCCTTCTTCCATTCGTGTATGAGAAGCGTGGTGAATGTCATTTGTCAGGGAAAATTATTTATATATCAGTACCCTATTGAAAAATATCAAATATCAATTATCAATTATCAATTATCAATTATCAATTATCAATTATCAATTATCAATTACTCCTTGTACCATCCAGCATACATGGCATAATTGTGCGCTATCCTTCGGTTTATTTCATTGGTTTGTGACGGCTCTATGTCTTTAATGTATTTTGCTGGAACGCCTGCCCACAATGTATAAGGAGCGATTTTGGTGTTGTTCAACACCAACGATCCAGCTGCCACTATAGCCCCCTCACCCACCTCTGCATAGTCAAGTAAGGTAGTCCCCATACCAATGAGTGCATAGTTGTCTATTTTCGCTCCGTGAATCGTAACATTGTGACCTACAGATACATAATCGCCAATAGTGACGGTCGATTTTTCATACAGCGTGTGAATCACACAACCATCCTGAATGTTGACATGGTTGCCAATGCGTATGGAATTGACATCACCTCTGAGCACTGCATTAAACCAAATGCTGCACCCTACACCCATGATCACATCACCCACTACTGTTGCGTTTTCTGCGAGATAACAATCTTCGCCAATCTGCGGTTCAAAACCACGAACCGATTTAATTAAAGCCATTTTTATTCGTATTTATTCCTTTTGAAACTGTGTTTGTTACAAAGATAGAAAGAGTTGTAGTAAAATCACAGTAAAACGATGAATTTTAATGCTGAAATGTTCGAATTTCTGACTAAAGTATTGTTTGTAGAAATTACATTACCTGCAATTAACAAAACTACACCTACAATATCATTATCACAGATGGTCTTTATAGTTGCAAAATTGAAAATTGAAGAGACGTCGCATGCGGCATCTGAAAAAACATTTTTGAACGCAAAGGCACAAAGGCACAAAGTCGCTATCGCCGCAGGCAAATATCGCGAAGCAAATATCGCCGAAGGCAAATATCACGAAGTAACTATCGCGAAGCAATTATCGCGAAGTAAATATCGCGTAGCAATTATCGCGCAGCAACTATCCATTCTCATCTTTTGGAGTTTTATCTATAATTTATATCCCACTCCCCATTCGATGAACTCGGCTTTTTGTAGGTGAGTTTTTAGTCCAACCGAGAAAAGCAAGTGGTCAGTCACAGCATATTTGAATACAGCTCGGGTGTATAACCAACCATCTTCTTTGTCAATATCATAAGTGTAAATGAGTGGTTTGTTAAGTGGTTTGATGTTTGCTTCGGAATATGGCTCAAGGTTCTTAATCGGGTCATAGATATATAGCCCAAAGTGAAATCCTGCTGTGATTTTCCCTAATAGCAATTCATGTCGCCATGAAATTCCAGCTCTGAATTTGTTTTTCAATTCATCTGTATGAAGGTAAGTTCTTGTATATTTTGAGTCGTGTCCATCGAATACACCATCATAGAAACCATCCAGTCCTAGCCCCATCTGGTAGAAATTAGTTAATGGTTTGTAAGCTGCCACAGAAAGCGACCCTATGGGGAAGTTCATTTTGTCTTTGTAATACAGCTGGCGTACACCTCCAGAAGCTATGCATTCCCAACTGATGTTTCTGTTGATGTTTGGGTATTCCTGTTTTTGAGGGTTTGCAGCATTGCGATAGTTAGGTATGTATTTAATACCCACGAAAGTATTCAAGAGATTCAGACCTGTGTTTGGAGTCACCACGCTACCATTGGACATGTGATTCCATGTGTAATCGGCAGTGATGCTCACGCCACTTGTAATGGGAACTTCCATGTTGGCACCACCCGCGAAGTAAATATTAAGATGGGAGCCAATGGCTGTGTTTCCAGTGAGCGTCTGATAGTTGTCGGTATTCGTGTTGTAATAGGTTTTGGTCAAGTAGCTTGCACCCATGCCCGCTTTTACTCTAAGTTTGAAGAACTTTGTTTCCAA
>CANIXM010000267.1 GCA_947471245.1 Paludibacteraceae bacterium
ACTTGCGTACCATACGTTTCCCAATGTGCAGAAATGCTTAAAATAGCTGAGGGTGTGGGCAAAGTTCTTGCTAAATCAGCCCATGTGTGAGTGAATTCATTCTTTTCGATGGCATACATCGGATTTCCATGACCGATAAAAAGTGTAGGTGTCAGCATGATTTTTTGTTGAAAAAACAGAACATTTAGGTACTTTTTGTCTTTTGACTTTCGTCAGTCCTTTAACTTATGGCCGCATTTTAATCTTCAAGATGTCCAAATTTTCCATTTTCATAGTCGTTGTAAGCTTCTATCACTTCTTGTTTGGTATTCATCAAAAATGGGCCATACGGGAAAATTGGTTCGTCAATAGGCTCTCCACTAAGCATTAATACAGCTGCATTATCAATGGCTTTAAGGTGGATGTCTCCATCCTCGTTGGAGAATAAAACCAACTGGTCTGTGGTTGCAGATGTGCCATTAATTTCTACTTTTCCTTCAATAATCAGAAAAGCGGTATTAAAGTTTTTTGGAAAATTGAAAAATGCCTCTCCACCCGCTTTTAATTTTGCGTTGTACATTTCTATGGGTGTAAAAGTGCTCGCTGGTCCAATGGCACTTTTGTATTTTCCTGCAATTACCTCTACATAACTTTTTTGATCATCCAGTTCGTGTTTGCCCATTTGCTCATTCAGGATGGGTTGGTACTTGGGAGTGCTCATTTTGTGTTTGGCAGGTAAATTGACCCACAGCTGTACCATCTGAAACCAACCGCCTATTTTGCTCCATTCTTTTTCATGGTATTCTTTGTGCAGAATGCCAGAAGCGGCGGTCATCCACTGTACATCGCCTTGCCCTATCACTCCGTGATAACCAGCACTGTCGTGATGTGCCACTTTGCCTTGATAGGCTATGGTCACGGTTTCAAATCCCCTGTGTGGATGTACACCTACGCCTCGTGGTGAAGCTGATGGAGTGAAAAACGTTTTGGCATTATAATCCATCAGAAAAAATGGACTCATTCGTTGCAGACCCAACGAACCATCACCTGGCAGAAAGTTGTGTACTTTGAATCCGTCACCCACCCAGTGTATTGGCGGTGGAGCTATAATTTTTTCGATTGGTCGGAGTGATGACATGGCTTGCTAAATTGATGTTTTTCAGTCAATATAACAATCAGCTAGTTGAAAAGTTGATGAATTTCCACTGGTTGTTTATTTATTTCTACTCTTCGATTATCACCTTTAAAGCTTCAACCCATTCATCTGAATCATTGAGACTTGGTACATAGTCAAGCGCTGTGCCTCCGTGTTGTTTGAACAGTTCCTTGTATTCAATGCCAATTTCAATAATCGTTTCAAGACAGTCGGTGACAAAGGCAGGGGCAATGACAAGCATTTTTTTTGTTCCTTCGCTCGCTTTTGTTTGGATTATTTCATCCGTAAATGGCGTAATCCATTTCTTGGTTAGGCGTGATTGGAATCCTTGTGAGTATTGCGATGGAATGAGTCCTAATTCCTTGACTAGTAGTCGGGTGGTGGCATAGCAGGTAGCTTTGTAGCAGTATTCTCCACAGGCTGGCATGGATTGATGGCAATCGCATGTGAGGCAATCATTTTCAGGGTGCGACGCTTGAATGTGACTTACAGGTAATCCGTGATAGGAGAACAGGATGTGGTCGTAATCAGTTAATTCAAATTCTTTTATTCGTTTGACAAATGAATCTATAAATCGCTTGTGATTGTAAAATTGATTGACCATTCTAAGCTGTGGTCTGGTTTCCCATTTTTCAATTTCAGACTGTACGGCATTGATAGCTGTTTGGGTGCTTGATGATGCCCATTGTGGAAATAGAGGGACTGCTACAATTTTTGTAAAACCCTCATTTTTAATTTGATTAATAACCTTTTTTATGCTTGGGTTGCCATATCTCATAGCTAGAAATACTTGGTCGTCATCAGACACCAACCTATTGAGTTTGTTTTTTAGACTTTCTGAATAATAGAGTAGGGGAGATCCCTTTAACGTCCATATTTTTTGGTAAAGGACTGCTGATTTTGGGGCTCTAAAGGGTACTATTATCAGATTGACTAGTATTTTTCTCATTAACCATGGGATGTCTATTACTTTGGGGTCGTTCAGAAATTCTGAAAGGTAACGACGTACATCTTTTACCTGAGGAGAGTCAGGTGTTCCTATGTTCAGCAGTAAGATGGCGGTTTTGTTTGTTGTCATTTGTTTGAATGTAGGTGTTTTTATTGAACAAAACCTCTAAGGTTAAGTTCGATTATGAATGCAATTTACAAAAAATATTGGTTCTATTCGAATTTGGGAAACATCAAGGGCTATCTCATTTTAAGAAATAGCCCTCGGATTGAATTGATTAAGTAGAAAATTTTGTATAACTATTTTTTTATCTTGACGATGTGTTGTTGTTTCTGTTTGTCATGTAAGCTTGCACATCATTTGTTTCCACTAGCCATTTAGTCATCTCACTAAGCATTTGTGGTGCAATGGTTTGTTCTATTCTTTCGTATTCCTGAGGTGTTCCAGTTTTACAACTTTGCAATAGGTGGTTGGTCGAAGGGTATAGTTTTGTGTCATACGACGTGTTTCCACCTTTTTGAAGCGCAGCTACAATGGCTTCAATATTTGTTTTACCTGGTACTTGAAGGTCTTTTTCACCATTATAAACCAGTACTTTGCATTTTATTTTCTCCAGTGTTTTTGCAGGGTCGTATTTCAGATAGTGTTGCATCCATGCGCTAGATAGTTCATTTACTTGATTGTCAATGAAGTGTGCAAGTTGAATGCTGTCGGCTTTAGCTTTCTTCAATGCGATTGAATCCACTTTACCATCGGCCAAATCAACTACTTTTTTGGTTGTGTCTCCCAGTGCTTGGGTCATGTAGGTGGTAAGTTTTGATTTGAGTTTGTCGGGCGTGTTGTTTTTCATGACTATGTCATAGGCGCCACGATAAAGCGTGTAATTTTTTTTAAGCGTTTTATCATCCATACCCGAAGCCTTTCCAAGCAATTCGTTTTGCATCAGTTGTAGTTTGTCACATGGAATGCCAGCAGCATTGAGCAATATGATGAATTTAATTTCTTTCGTTCTGCTTGCTGCTGTAAGTTGGGCTATGATGGCGCCTTCGTTATGTCCGATCAGTCCTATGGCGCTTTTGTCCACCGTCGGTCTCGACTGTAGAAAGTTGAGAGCTGCCTCTACATCCTCTTTGAAGTCTTCTGATGAAGCTGTTTTGTAGTCACCTCCAGACTGCCCAGTGCCTCGGTCGTCAAATCTCAGACATCCGATTCCGTTTTTAGCAAGATTGTCTGCGATGACCAAAAATGGTTTGTGTCCATACATTTCCTCGTTTCGGTTGTGCGGTCCACTGCCACTGATAAGAATGACCACTGGAAATAGTCCAGATTTCTTGGGCAAGGTGAGTGTTCCTGCGAGTGATATTTTGTCTTTTTTGTTTTCGAACATCACATCCTCTATGTGGTAACTAAATGGCGGCTTGGGTTCTTGTGGACGTACCAAAGTGTCCGGAATGCCCTTGCCAATGTTGATGGGGTAATGTTTTCCACCTTCATTGAAATAGCCCAACAAACTGTCATTTGTGTTTGAATCTTTTTTTCCAGCTTCTAGATAGGTGCCTTCGTAAGAAATTTTTGCTTGGTTGCTCACTATTTTGACTGTGATACTGTCAAAAGTAGTAGAACTCATCGCAAAATGCTTTAGACCTTGGTCGGGCATGTTCATTGAGGTTTTTAGACCGTCTTTGGTTTGAGTGATTTTAAAGCAGATGCGTAGTGGATTCGTGTTTGGACGACGTAACACACCGCTCCAATATCCAT
>CANIXM010000268.1 GCA_947471245.1 Paludibacteraceae bacterium
CTCAATAAAATCGATTCCGAATTTGTCAAACCTGGAAATAGAATTCACTTTAAAGAATTGCTCGATAATATCAATGAAGCTATCGACCTAGCTGATAGTTATCACGAAATATTATATGACCTTCTCAATATTTATCATAGCTCTATCAGTACCAAGTTGAATGAAATAATGAGGGTACTTACCATTATTTCTGTTATTTTTATTCCCATCACGTTCCTTGTTGGCGTTTATGGCATGAATTTTGATTACATTCCAGAGTTGCATTATCGATATGGTTATGTTACACTTTGGATGTTGATGGCACTAATTTCTTTGTTAATGATTTGGTTTTTCAGACGTAAAAAGTGGCTATAATACTTTTTTTCAGCCCCAAAAGCCCGCAAATCCGAAAAATGATGTTACAAATATGTTATAAAACATGTTTTTTGAGAAATTAATGGTGAAAATGTTTGGAATGTGAGAAAATAGGCTGTATCTTTGCATCGTGATTTTTTCATAGTATTAGATTTAAGGTTAACAAAGATTGGTAGCAGACCGTGAGGTTAGCTACCTTTCGCATTTTAAGGGGGTGCTGTTTTTTTCTACTTTAAGGCTGACCTAGCCTAGCTGAGCCCAACCATTATTCATTATCTTCTCTCCTCCCAATCATTTATTGAGCTTGTTATAGAATATTTTTTTTGAATTGATTACATCTCGATCCCTATAGGTTTGTAATTGTTTTGTAATATTTTATTTATTCAAATTAACTATCTTTGTCAAGTTTCAAAGCCAATCTGTGAAGTCCCAATTTGTGAAAGTATAAATATTGGCATAATTATTGAAATCTTCAGTTTACAATCATTTTATAGGAATACATTTTTTTAAGTAATTGAAAATAATAAAATCAATGTTTAAGACTAGTTGTTTATGGGCAATCGCATTAGTAATGGTGTCGATGTCTGCCTGCAAGAATAAATCAAGGAATGATCAACAGCACGTCATTGAAGCCGAATTTCAGGTGGACTCCAGCCTTCTTTCCAAACAAGCGTACCTTGACTCTTCGCTCAATTTTAAAATCAAAGCACCCGTCGCTTTTGTCAAGTTAAGGTCATCCGTAATTGATTCAATGGTATATCAGAACAACTCAGAGGTATATAAGAATACTAAATTATTATTTGCATATAGCCATCCGAGCGAATCATGGACTATGCTAGGGTTGGATGTGACTAAGGTCGATGCAAAAGTATTCTTACGACTTAAAACTGATTATCAATCATTATTGAATAAAGATAGCGTATGGACAAATATCCAACTTCAAACATTTGAATACAAAAGCTTTAGTATAGATCAATATGTATTACAGAATGCTGTTAATATTAACTTTATGCTAGTGTGTTACAATTCGACA
Organism: Paludibacteraceae bacterium; assembly: GCA_947471245.1. Taxonomy (GTDB): domain Bacteria; phylum Bacteroidota; class Bacteroidia; order Bacteroidales; family Paludibacteraceae; genus Paludibacter. The sequence goes on from CANIXM010000268.1 coordinate 1,388, forward strand.
ATTAAAGAAAAGCCCCTATTCGTACTGATCTATTACATTAAACAGTCCGAATTACAACAAACTATTAAGTCCGTTGAGTCATCTATAGGCTCATTAAGTTATATAATACTAAAACAAAAAAAATTATGAAAAATTCAAAACTAATCGTTGCTGCTCTTTTTCTTGCATTAATTATGACATCTTGTATGACATTGGAGCATACTGTAGGTACAGGTGCTAAAGGTGATACCGTAGTAGAAAAAAAACAATGGTATGCATTGTGGGGTGCTATTCCAATAAACAAAGTAGATTCTAAAGAAATGGCTGCAGGAGCCACTAATTACACAATCAAAACGCAATATAAATTTGTGGATTATGTAATTACCTATTTCACTCAAATTGCTACAATCTGTGTTCAAACAGTTGAAGTAAGGAAATAAAATTCTGTAGTTGACCAACGGACTTACTTCAACTTATCGAATATACTTCAACCAGCCTTTTTTATAACCAGAAACTTTGCAAAGTCATGAAACGTAAATTTCTAGTAATTATAGCCTTAGTATATATTACAAGTGCACAAGGGGCTAGTCTTTTTGACTCGATATCGATTTCAAAGAAACCATTTTTAGGATTTTCAGTAGGGATTACGCAGCAAAATGCATTTATGCCAAGTGTGTATGGTGGAACTAAAATTTTCATACAGAATTATCACTTCGAAGCATTGCTAAGCTACGCTTATTTTAATAATAAGTCCACTTTTATTAATCACTTTGATGTCGAGTTTAATTCACATGGTCTTTTTTGTGAAGTAGATTATTATTTTCGAAAGAACTGCTTTCTGGGTGTAAAATATGGGTCTACGTTCAATTGGGTGACGCCCCAATCTCAACTGTCATTTAGTCAAATTCCAAACCTAACACCACCGATGTTTTTTGGTGGGAATCTGTTTTCGTCCAAAATTGGATATATTCTTCCGATTAATCAAAGCATTGGACTTAAAGCACAGGCTGAGTTGGGATTGCATAATTATAGTTTGGTGGAGGGTTGGGAAATTTCAACGTCTAATACCCCCAATCCCTATCAGCAAAATACAAAAGTGGTTAATCATATTGATTTATTATACAATCTTAATGTTGGGATGTATTTCCAACTCTAGTTTGAATTGTGTACATGGACTTAATGTGTGACAATTAAGAATTAAAAGCGAGATTTGTGTTTGCTTGGAAGGCGGTTACATCTACTTAAAGAGTAACTTCACACCCCCTTCCGCCAGCTGTAGAAGGCTGATATTATAACAAATGAAACACCCTGCTCAATTCTGTGCGTTCACACTTCTTTATTTTGAATAAACTTTCCTACCTTTGCAGAAAATAAACCTCTGACAGCATCGCATCTTCCTAACTGACAATGCAGTAACGAATAATTACATGAAAATCCTTATCCTTGGTGCCGGAAAAATGGGCACTTTTCTTACCGATGTGCTGTGCATCAATCACACAGTGGCACTTTTTGACACGAATCCCGATCGACTTCGGTTTGTATTTAATACGCTTCGAATGACTGACATGGATGAGGTCAGAGCATTTGAGCCTGAGATGGTAATCAACTGTGTTACCTTGAAATACACTCTGGATGCTTTTCAGTTCATCATACCTTTTCTTCCCAAAGATTGTATTCTGTCAGACATTGCATCCGTGAAAACAGGGTTACGAGCATTCTACGAAAGTACAGGTATGCGTTATGTATCTACACACCCAATGTTTGGACCTACATTTGCCACACTCGAAAACCTGAGCAATCAAAGTTCTATTATCATCTCCGAATCGGATGAAGAAGGTAAAGCCTTTTTCCACGAAGTATATGGCTCATTAAAGTTACGTCTATTTGAATATACTTTTGATGAGCATGATGAGACCATTGCCTATTCGCTCTCCATACCGTTTGCATCCACACTTGTATTTGCATCTGTGATGAAACCTCAGGAGGCACCAGGCACCACGTTTAAACGTCACATGGATATTGCCAAAGGTTTGCTTTCGGAGGATGATTATTTATTGTCAGAGATTCTGTTTAACCCCAATACGCCTAAGCAAGTGGAGAATATCCGAGCCGAGTTGAAACTGCTTTTGGAGATTATTGAGAATAAGGATACAGTAAGAATGCATGAGTTTTTGAAGAAGGTGAGAAAGAACATTGAATAATTCTGGTTCTATAACGAAGGTTTAGGTGGGTAAAACCCAAAGGAGGAAATTAAACCACAAAAGTACCAGGCAGCGTTGAACGCTCCAATATAATTACAGATAACTTTGCAAATAGTAGTGCTGGTAATTAGGGTCTGCTGAAAAACTCCGAAGGAGTTAACTGTCGATAACCCCCAGTAAGCGAAGCGCAACTGGGGGATGTGAATGCCCTAAAATATCAACCCCGAAGTGGGTTGAACCCAACAGAGTGATTGTAGGTGAACCCACTAC
>CANIXM010000269.1 GCA_947471245.1 Paludibacteraceae bacterium
CCTGGTGGATCTGCTGCCTCGGTTTTATGATGCCGTAGAAGGAGAAGTACTTATAGATGGTGTGAATGTTAGGGATTATAAACTTAAGGACGTCCGTTCGCAGATGGGAAATGTGAATCAGGAAGCCATTTTATTTAACGATACTTTTTTTAATAATATCGCTTTTGGAGTCGAAAATGCCACTTTGGAGCAAGTGATGGAAGCAGCCAAAATAGCCAATGCTCATGATTTTATTAGTGCCACTGAGAATGGCTATCAGACCAATATTGGAGATAGGGGCAACAAGCTCTCAGGAGGGCAACGACAACGTGTGAGTATAGCTCGAGCTATTTTGAAGAATCCACCTATTTTGATATTGGATGAGGCCACCTCTGCTTTAGATACCGAATCTGAGAAGTTGGTACAGGAGGCTTTGGAAAATTTGATGAAAAATAGAACCACGCTAGTTGTGGCACACCGACTATCTACTATCAAAAGAGCAGACGAGATTTGCGTGTTGCACGAAGGACAAATCGTGGAACGAGGCAAACATGATGAATTGATAGCACGTGATGGCTATTACAAAAGACTGTGTGAGATGCAGTCATTTTAATGGCTGAGATTGGTGAAAATTGCAATAATATCTGGTAGAATGTGTGCGATATAATTGCCTGTCATACTGACTTATAACACATAAAAATCCTTGTAACTATTTGATTTATGCTTAGACAAAGTTTACGGCAAAAATTACAACAAAAACTTTCGCCAGCTCAAATACAGGTGATAAAAATGCTCGAAGTGCCTACCTTGGAGCTTGAGGAGCGTATCCGTCAGGAATTGGAGGAGAATCCTGCACTTGAGGAAGGCGAAGAAATCACCGCTGATAATGACGAAATGGATGACTTTGACCTCAATGATGATGGAGGAAATAATGATGACGTGGATTTTGATGATTACATGTCGGACGATGAAATACCCGATTATAAATTAAAGGCCAATAACACTTCAAAAGATGATAAGCACGAGGATATTCCATTCACTGCGGGGATGACCTTCCATGAGTTTTTGTTGGAGCAAGTGGGGCTGTTGCAACTTACACCTAAGCAAGAGACCCTTATCGAATATGTAATTGGGAACATAGACGAAGAGGGCTATCTTCGACGCACGCCAGAAGCAATGGTGGACGATATTGTGTTTCAGGCTGGCGTACAAACATCGGACGATGAGATGTATGAAGTGGTAGAAATGGTAAAACAGTTTGATCCTGCAGGTGTGGGTGCAAGCACTTTACAGGAGTGTTTAGCATTGCAACTGGACCGTAAGACGCCATCTGCTGATGTGCTGATTGCGAAGAAACTGCTTGACGACTATTTTGAAGAGTTTTCCAAAAAGCATTTTGATAAAATTTCAAAAGCCCTTAATATTGATGACAGTTGCCTCAAGAGAGTAATGAATGAAATCGTACATCTCAATCCCAAGCCAGGAAATGCGTGGAGTGGCAATGTGCTGGAAAAATCGATGGGTACTATTGTGCCCGATTTTATTTTGGAAAATGATGAGAATAAACTTTCTGTGTCGTTGAATAATAGTAACATACCAGAGTTGAGAATCAGTGCTACTTATAATGAAATGTTTCAAGATTACACAGGCAACAAACAGAACCAAAACAGGGAGATGAAAGATGCTGTCATGTTTGTAAAACAAAAGATAGACTCAGCACGTTGGTTTATTGATGCCATCAAACAGCGCCAACAGACACTTCTAGCTACCATGACAGCCATTGTGGAATATCAAAAAGCATTCTTTATTGAAGGGGATGAGACTTTCTTAAAACCAATGATATTGAAAGATATAGCCGATATGACTGGGTATGATATTTCTACTATTTCAAGGGTAAGCAACAGCAAGTACATTCAAACAGAATTTGGCGTATTTTCCGTAAAGTATTTCTTTTCAGAATCAATGACTAACGATTCGGGTGAAGAAGTCTCAACAAAGGAAATTAAAAAAATACTACAAGACTGCATTAGCAGTGAAGATAAATCAAAACCATTGAACGATGATGCATTGGTCGAAGTGTTGAAAACTAAAGGATATGTAATAGCTCGTAGAACTGTGGCAAAGTATCGAGAGCAATTAAACATCCCAGTGGCACGAATGCGTAAGGAGATTTGAAAGGATTGATTAGAAATGGAATTTATTAAATACGAAGAATTTATTTTAATGACTTTGTTTGCTTTCAGTTAGATGAACAGATTTATTACACATAATTAACTAATAACTACCCTTACAATGCAACGATTTTATAACATTGTGTCAATCGTCTTTGTTCCGTTGTTGATACCTACTTATGGCATGTTGTTGATAGTGAATATGGATGTGTTTTCAATACTACCTTTTGTTTGGAAAGCTTATGCAGTGGGTGGCACAGTCTTTTTTACGCTGATTATGCCCATGGTTCCTATTGCTATGATGATCAAAAAAGGAAGTGTATCCACTGTCATGATTTCTAAAAAAGAAGAACGAACAGTGCCTTATCTTTTTACATTCATTGGCTATTGTTGTTGGGTGTTTTTTTTGTGGAAAAACATGCACCTGCCGCCGTTCTTGTTGGGCATGGCTATTGCATGTACCAGCTCTATTTTGATTGTGACTGTTATCAATTTAAAATGGAAGATAAGTGCACACATGTCTGCCATGGGTGGGTTGCTTGGAGGTGTCATAGGTGTTAGCTTTCGAATGGGCTTGAACCCACTGTGGCTTATTGGAACGGTGATACTGCTGTCGGGGCTGGTAGGTCTGGCACGTCTTGAGCTTAAAGCACACAATCCTTGGCAAGTTGTGGCTGGATTTTCTCTAAGCTTTATGCTCGTTTTGCTGCCATGTCTTTGTGTATAAATGACATAAAGCACTGTTTAATAAATATTTGGCATGTCATTTTTTTTTGATGAATTAATTTTAAAACCATAATATGATTACATTAGACCAACTAAAAGAAGTGTTGGGACGCGAGGACGCGTTGAGGAGGTATCTTTGACATTGACACAAAACTTATTCAAATAGAAGAAGAAGAACTTCGTACACAGGCTCCCGATTTTTGGAATGACGCAAAAGTAGCAGAAGTGCAAATGCGCAAAGTCAAAGAACTAAAAAACTGGGTAACTGGATATAATGCTGTGAAAACTGCGACAGATGAGCTACAATTAGCCTACGACTTTTACCGTGAAGAAGTGATGACAGAAGAGGAGGTTGATCAGGCGTATGTCATTGCTTTAGAATTGGTCGAAGGGCTAGAAATGAAGAACATGCTTTCGCACGAGGAAGATAAGCTAGGAGCAGTAATTAAGATTGTGGCTGGTGCTGGTGGAACTGAGGCTCAAGACTGGGCAGAGATGCTGTTTCGGATGTATCAACGGTGGTGTGAACGCCAATCTTATAAGTGCGAAATCACCAACCTACAAGATGGCGACGAAGCTGGAATTAAAACAGTGACTATGCAGATAGAGGGTGAGATGGCTTATGGGTATCTGAAGTCGGAAAATGGTGTCCACCGATTGGTACGCGTTTCTCCATTTAATGCACAGGGTAAACGTATGACTTCATTTACTTCTGTGTATGTGGTGCCATTGGTCGATGATACCATCGAAATTGAGGTCAATCCAGGCAATTTAAGTTGGGATACTTTCCGCTCTTCTGGGGCAGGAGGTCAGAATGTGAACAAGGTAGAAACGGGTGTGCGATTGCATTACAAGTTTATCAATCCAGTCACCGAACAGCCTGACGAAATAGTGATAGAGAACACCGAAAGCCGTTCGCAATTTGGCAATAAGGACAATGC
>CANIXM010000270.1 GCA_947471245.1 Paludibacteraceae bacterium
CATTGTCGGTAAACATCAGTTCAGTCACAGACACTGTATCGTTCTCATTCACAATGGGAATAACATTGTTTTCAAGCATCACCTGCATACAGTTGCGTTGATTCAGGTAATGACGGCGACTACCAAAATTCTCCTTCATGGTCAACACCTGGCCCACGGTAATGCCATGTTCTTGAAACAAATCCCAATAGTGATTGATGAGTTTGGCTTGTCCCACAGCAGAGAATAGTTGTCGTTGGTCCACTACATCCATTTTCTTGCTAATACCCATCACGCTACGGCCTGACGCTACCGCTCCGGAAGAAACCAGAACCACCTCCACACCGTGCTTATGCAATTCAGCTATTTGTTTAACCAAAGCCGCCATTCGCTCTGTATCTAGAGTGCCATTGGCAGAGGTAAGCACATTACTTCCAATTTTTACAGCTATTTTTTTGTATTTCAACTCCATGTTGCAAAACTATTGATTAGAAACTGGCTCATTGTACACTACATGAATCAAAGTCATACCTACCGCTTGAAGCGTACTTTTGTCTACATTTTCCATGGTGTCATGCGTAGTATGCCAGTAGGTAGCAAAACCACCCGCTTGAGGTTTGAAGTCGATGATATCAATGCTTGGGATGCCTGCAATTTGATTGACATAGACGTGATCATCCGTAATAGCGCCACCTTTTTCTTGCAAAAACAAGTTGGAAAATCCAAGAGTTGCTGCTTGTGACCACACTTTTGTGACTATGTTAGAAGCAAACTGTTCGGAGACTTGTTCTCGATAGAATGTGGCGTCTGGTGCCCCAATCATGTCAAGCAGAATGCCATATTCAGCTTTGTAGTCAGCCAAATGTGGGTTGTGAGCCCAAAATTGTGTGCCTAAGCACCATGAGTCCTCTGTGTTTTGCTGTGATTTATACCATGATGGCGCACCATAGTCTTCGGCGTCAAAAAATGCAATGTCAACGCCTACTGAAGGTGATTGTTGTCCTATCAGCCTTGCCATTTCTAACAAGACACCCACGCCACTTGCACCGTCGTTGGCTGCCATCACTGGTGTTTTTCTATTTGCCACTATAGGGTCATTGTCTGCCCATGGCCTTGCATCCCAGTGAGCAAACAATAAAATGCGCTTCGTGGCAGTAGGATTGAAGCTTCCAATTATATTGACAGCATGCAAAATAGTTCCATCAAAAGCCTGTAAATCTGCTTTTTGCTCAAAGACACCAGCTCCAAATCTTTTCAGAGTTTCTGACAAGTAGGTAGCACATAAATCATGGGCTTTGGTATTAGGAACTCGCGCTCCAAATGCGACTTGAGCTTTGGTGTATTGATATGCAGAATCGCCATTAAAAGCTGGAACTGAGATGGCTTTCTGGACTGGTGCGGATGGAGACTGAGCCTGAGTTTGGGGTTGCTTACAACCCACCACATAAGTTATTGCTAAAAGCAAAATAAGCGTTTTCTTCATATTTAAATCGTTTGAACAACAAAGATACTGAATTTTTGGGAATTAGTGGGTGATTTTTTTGTTGTGAAATTCAGAGGCAAAGGAGCAAATTCATTGTCCGCCAACTGTTGTCATAAAGCATGGCTATGTAGGGTCTGCTGAAAAACTTCGTAGGAGTTAACTGTGCATAATGGTACATCCCTACGGGAATATTATTTGTGAAGTGCAAAGAAAATGAACAAACACAATAAACCCGAATTAATCATTAGGAGTGTTGAAAAACGAACGAATGATTCTATGAGGGTAAACCCCGAACTTATAAGTCCAAGGGTTTTGAAAAAAAACTTGTGAACTAATAAGATAGCGATTAAGCATTTCAAATGCGTAATTTGGGCTTAGAATACTTGCACTTACATAAGAATAAAATCCATTATGTGTTTGTATAATAGATATTTATAAGTTTTTAAGCAAACTCTATGTATTCACTATTAAGATAAATTTAATCCCGACCTGTTAATGTTTTGAAACACCTCATTTTCCAATTAGCAACATGGCAAATCATTGAACTTCCGTGATAAATTTATACATCTTTTGGTTGACCATTAATTTTTTGGTACTTTTGTACCTTAAATATTTAATCCTGATACGTAAATGAAGACGATGGCTAAAACGATACAGATCAAGGACAAGAAGTTTTCACTATCGATACCCGAACACGAGATTCAAAAAGCTGTAAATCAAGTGGCGCATCAAATCACTGTTGATTACACAGGTAAAACACCTTTGTTTATCGTGGTGCTGAATGGGGCTTTTATGTTTGCTGCTGATTTGATGAAAGCGATCAACTTCCCTTGCGAAATTAGTTTTGTGAAATTTTCTTCATATCGAGGCACAACATCAAGTGGGATGCTTAATGAAACCGCTGGACTTAATGAGAGTGTTGAAGGCCGAGATGTAATCATTGTGGAGGATATCGTAGATACAGGTATCACCATTGAAGGGGTAATAAACTCATTAAAGGCACAAGGCACAAAGTCAATTGCTGTAGCTGCATTTCTCCAAAAACCAGAGGCTTTGCAACGCGAAGTAACCGTTGACTATGTGGCACTGAAAATCCCCAATAATTTCATTGTCGGTTATGGGTTGGATTATGATGGGTACGGACGCAACCTGAAAGACATTTACACTGTGGTAAATGAGTGATGAGATAAAAACGGATTTTAAATTGAATTAAATTTTTACACACATAAAGAATTTTTTTATGCTTAACATTATTATTTGCGGCGCCCCAGGTTCGGGCAAAGGAACACAAAGTGAATTGATAGTAGCTAAATACGAGTTAAAGCACTTATCCACAGGCGATTTACTTCGTAATGAAATAAAAGGAAAAACAGAATTAGGTCAAATTGCCGAAAGCTACATCTCTCAAGGACAGCTTGTTCCCGACCAAATGATTATCGACATTATTATCAAAAATATTGATGAACAACCTGAGAGTTGCAAAGGTTTTATCCTAGATGGTTTCCCACGCACGGTAGGACAAGCCGAAGCATTAGAAGAAATACTGAATGCAAGAAATAAAAAATCAACCGTTCTACTTGATTTGAACGTACCAGAAGAGGAATTGATTAAACGATTGCTCAAACGTGGTGAGTCATCAGGACGTAGTGACGACAACTTGGAGACCATCAAGAAAAGACTGGATGTTTATTATAGCCAAACTGCTCCTGTGGCAGCGTATTACAAAACATTGGATAAGTATGCATTTGTAGAAGGAATGGGTACAATAGAAACCATTTTTGAACGTATTACAGCTGCTATCGAAGCTAATAAATAGTAGCAAGACACATATAACAACTAAGAGTAAAATCTTAACATTTCCACCCCCTTCTCCTCACTAGAGGGGCAAGGGGGCTGGATTTTTAAGAAGATGACTAATTACCATTTTTAATCACTATCATGGCAAGTTCTAATTTTGTAGATTACGTAAAAATATATTGTCGTTCGGGTAAAGGCGGACAAGGTTCAATGCACTTTCATCGCGACAATCTAACGGCCAAAGGTGGACCCGATGGTGGTGATGGTGGAAGGGGTGGTAATATCATCCTTCGTGGCAGTAAAGACCACTGGACACTGATTCACCTTAAGTACGCTCGTCATATCTACGCCACAGATGGCGATGGTGGTAGCTCAAGTCGTAGCTTTGGAAAGGATGGTGAGGATAGAACCATCATTGTGCCACTAGGCACTGTGGTATATGATGCCGAAACGGGTGAGTTTATGTGTGACATCACAGAGCACGGACAAGAGATTATACTTGTCAAAGGCGGTCGTGGTGGGCTAGGCAACTGGCATTTTCGCA
>CANIXM010000271.1 GCA_947471245.1 Paludibacteraceae bacterium
CCTAAGAAATGATATGCAATTCTTCATCTGAAACCATACCCCCTAAAAACGCGAAAGGTGGTCACGCTTGACCACCAATCTTTGTTAACCTTAAATCTAATACTATGAAAAAATCACACAGCAAAGATAAGCCATTTATTCACACAGTCCAAATATAAATTTAGAAAAATACATCGAATTTATGCTTTGTAACATAAATTTAACACATATTGCATAAATATGTTCTTTTGTAGTATAAAACAATTAACTTTTCACTTTTATTAAAATCCAATGGATTTTAATGCAATTCCTGTCTTTTCGTCAAGTCCAAATAGCAGATTCATATTCTGAACAGCCTGACCCGAAGCTCCTTTGAGCAAATTATCAATCATTGATACGATTAACAATTTATCATCGTGCTTTTCTAAATACACAATCGCCTTATTTGTGTTAACGACTTGTTTCATGTCTGGATTCTTGTCAACCACGAAAGTAAAAGCTGCATCTTTGTAAAATTCCTTATACATTGACTTTGCTTCTTCCAATGATAATGCACAAGTAGTGTATGCAGTTACGTAAATGCCTCGAGCGAAATTTCCTCGAACTGGAATGAAATTGATTGACTTGTCAAAACCGGGTTGCAATTGGACGATTGACTGTCCTATCTCTTGCAAATGTTGATGTTCGAACGGCTTATAAATGGAAATATTATTGTTTCTCCAACTAAAGTGCGATGTGCTCGATGGCTTCACTCCTGCACCAGTAGAACCTGTGATGGCATTGACATGAACTTCATCAGTCAATAGTCCTTTATCGGCAAGTGGCAATAATGCCAGTTGGATAGCAGTGGCAAAGCATCCCGGATTGGCAATACGAGTGGCTGAGGCGATAGCCGATTTATTTAATTCAGGAAGTCCGTACACAAAATCATGATCTGCACGTTTCTCACGGTAATCGGTGGATAGGTCAATGATTTTAATCGCTGCTGGAACATTGTTTTCATCCATGAATTTTTTACTGTCTCCATGCGCTGAGCATAGAAACAAGGCATCTACCTCTCCGAAAGGCAATTCGGATGTAAACACCATATCTGTTTCACCCACCAAGCCACTATGGACATCGGCGATTGGATTTCCTGCATTGCTGGAACTATTCACAAATTTGATTTCCACATTCGGATGATTGACCAAAATGCGAAGCAATTCCCCAGCTGTATAACCAGCTCCCCCTATTACTCCTATTTTAATTTTCTTCATAACTTATATCATTCTAAATATTTTCATTCCTAAAACAATCCAACCTCCTAGAATAATCCAACTGACTGAGTAGTATGCAAACTTTCTGTTTTTGTGTCGGATGACATACATCAGAATAATTATCCCCAACACTCCACCTAATAGCTCCAGCGAGTGCAATGTCAACTCCGATACTCGTGATTGACATTTTGTTGCCAATCGCTTATCTAAATAAAATACAATTGACCCAGCGATATTAACAATAACTAACCAGTTTATTAACATTCAGTCAGGTAATTGATTTAGTTCTACGGATTGGATTATTTACACTAAGCTTTGTCGTCTTGCTTATTCATTAAGTCTGGTCGAAGCAGTTTAGTTCTTTCCAAGGACTGTTCGTGCATCCATTCCTCCACCTTAGCTTGATGACCTGAGAGTAGCACGTCTGGCACTTTCCATCCTTTGTATTCTGCTGGCCGTGTGTAAACTGGTGGCGCCAACAAATCATCTTGAAACGAGTCCGACAATGCCGACTGCTCGTCGCCTATGGCCCCAGGTATCAATCTCACAATAGCATCCGTCATCATGCACGCAGGCAGTTCGCCCCCTGTCAGCACAAAATCACCAATGCTAATTTCCTTAGTAATAAGGTGTTCTCTTATTCGGTGATCTACTCCTTTGTAATGTCCACAGAGGATAATCAGATTCTGAGTCAGAGAAAGGCGGTTGGCCATTTTTTGATCAAATTTTTCGCCATCTGGTGATGTGTAAATCACCTCATCATAGTTTCTCTCAGCCTTCAACTGCGAAATGATGGCATCAATGGGTTCTATCTGCAACACCATACCCGCACTAAACCCAAATGCGTAATCATCCACCCGCCTATGTTTGTTGGTGGTGTATTCTCTCAAATTGTGAATGTGAATTGCTACCAGTCCTTTTTCAGTGGCTCTTTTTACGATGGAGTGATGAAGTGGACTATCAAGTAGTTCGGGTACCGCCGATATAATATCGATTCGCATGGATTGATTGCTAAATAAATAAAGATGAAGTCAGAGACATTAATATTCAATAATGTATGCCGACATGCTAGCTACTAAAAAATGAATGCACAAAGGTACGAAAAAAATAAGAAATTGTTTGGGATTGATGATTTTCCAACCACATAGAGACATAGTGTGAAACAAGCCTGTATGGATGAGATGATGTAAAAAGCCCCCTCCGGCTCCCCCAAAAAGGGGGAGAGAAAGACGTTGAGAACCAGCTTTCATAATCCTGAATTGTGTTACTTTTTTTGTAAACTTATTTCAGGACTAGACACATGCAATTCTTTTTTGCCTTTGTATACAAAGTTATTACTATTTTTGCAAAACTTGAAATTGAACGAAAACACTTTCAGAGCTACAATAACAATCTTGTTAACAATGGAATTACAAATCATACAAAATAAAATTTACGAAATACGTGGACAAAGAGTAATGCTTGATTTTGACCTTGCTGAATTATATGAAGTAGAAACAAGGGCATTGAATCAAGCAGTTAAAAGAAATGAGAAGCGATTTCCATCAGACTTTATGTTTCAACTCTCCAATACTGAACTTGAAAACTTGATATCACAAACTGTGACATCAAGATGGGGAGGTTTGCGAAAATTACCCTATGCATTTACTGAACACGGGGTTACAATGCTTGCCAGTGTATTACGAAGTGATAGAGCCATTGAAATTAATATTCAAATTGTACGTGCATTCATAGCATTGCGACAATTTGCCCTTGGATACGCAGAGCTGAACCAAAAGATGGAAAATTTTATGATTGAGACCAATATGCAGTTCAGCGATATCTACCAAGCATTGACCGAAATGGCGAGCAAGAATGAGCAAAGCCAAAAGCCCATAGCTCCTATTGGATATGTAACTTATGAAAATAAAAAAGAATAGAAAGAATACCGTCCACTGGCGGAAATGCTCCAGCTTTCCATATCAGTAGCAAATATACTCTTTTACTTAACAGCAAAAGACACGATTTCTCGTGCCTTTTGCTGTTAATATGCCAGCCAGAGCCCATCTTCAAGAACGACGAAGTTTGGAAACTTCGTCGAACAAAACGCACTAAAACACTCTATAAAGTCACTTAGGGTTTAAAGGATTTTCTCCATATTCCTTATAAAATAAGACATCCTGAAATCTTCTAATCTCCTTTCTAAAAAGCCGACCTTCATAATAGCTGAGGTGACATTCTATATTCCCGTCATCAATTGTACTTCCAGTAGATTGACCTCCATATATTTCAATAAACTCTTTATATTGCTTTGGGAAATTCCGCTTGATAAGCTGTATGACTTCATGTTTATTGGGACTAAAGCTTTTATATGACATTAAACTTTGATTGCAATCGACTATAACATCTTTATTATTTACTCTAATGACAAAATCATAATTCATAGTTGAGTCTGGTTTGACCCCCTATTCTTTGGACTATTTTAACTAAATAGTTTGAGACAAAATTAGTCTCTTTTGTTTATTTTTCTTTTTCTGACCCCAAGCAAATTTAGCTTCAGCTTTCGTACTTGTCAAGGGCAA
>CANIXM010000272.1 GCA_947471245.1 Paludibacteraceae bacterium
CACAATAATAGCCCTACCTGACTCACCGACCGTACCAAATGATTTGATGGATTGGTCGATGGCTGAACCAATAGCTGTACCTTGACGGGGAACCAACTGAGTAGAGATGGATGAAATAAACATCTTGGCAGATACATAATCTACAGTAATGGGCAACTGGGTATAGGCATCGCCAGCAAATACTATTAATCCGATTTTATCTTCATTCAACCCATCTACAAGTCTTGCTAATAGCTGTTTGGCATTATCCAATCTACTTGGCTGAACGTCTTGTGCCAACATCGAATTGGAAATATCCAGCGCTATCATCACCTCTATTCCCTTGCGCTTTATCTCCTCTTGCTGTGTGCCATACTGAGGCTGTGCTAAGACTACTATCAACAAAAATATGGCTGATAATTGTAGATAAAATTTAACTTTCGGACGAACGAATGACACGTTGGGCATCAAATCCAACAACAAATCAAACTTGCCGAAAAGTTCAATTCGCTTGCGCCTTTGTCTTGATCCATAGATAAATAAGGCAAGCAATACTGGAACTACAAGCAGTAAGTATAAATATTCGGGATGTGCAAATCTGAACATGGGTAGTTACAACGGTTAAGGTATTAGTTAGATACTGATTATCTAATATTTATGACAAAAAGCATTCATTTATAACAATTAATGTATTTGACTTTCTGTTTATGGAATTCTCTTCAACAACGTATTCTTCATGATCACCTCCAAAAGTAGAAATGCAAAGGCCAATAAGCTAAATATAAAATATCGCTCGCTTTTTTTGCTGTATTGATGCACACTGATTTTGGATTTTTCCATCTGGTCGATTTCCTGGTAAATTTTCCTTAAGCTGGATATATCAGTGGCTCTGAAATACTTACCGCCAGTCTTACCAGCAATACCCTTCAGCGTAGATTCATCAAATTCAGATTTCATTTGCTGGTATTGCACACCGATAGGAGTTGGTATGGGGATGTTAACTACTCCATAAGACCCAACCCCAATGGTATAAACCCTAATGCCAAATGTTTTCGCTATTTCGGCTGCTGTGGTGGGTGAAATATCACCACAGTTATTCGACCCATCTGTCAAAAGTATAATTACTTTGGATTTCGCTTTACTGTCTTTGATTCTATTCACCGCATTGGCAAGCCCAAGACCGATGGCTGTACCGTCTTGCAAAAGACCAAACTTTACTCCCTTAAACATATTGACCAACACCGCATGATCTGTTGTCAAGGGGCACTGAGCAAAACTCTCACCAGCAAACACCACCAATCCTATGTTATCATTCGGTCTAGATGAAATAAACTCTGTAGCAACTGCTTTAGCTGCTTCTATACGATTGGGCTTCAAATCCTCTGCACACATGGTGGCAGAGATGTCCATGGCCAACATGATGTCTATGCCTTCTGAATTTTGAGTTCGCCAACTGTTGGATGCCTGCGGACGTGCTAAAGCTATGATTAAAAACGAGACAGTCAGCACTCTTAGCACAAATGGCACATGCCTAAGTTTTATCTTGGGGCTTTTAGTATATGCTTTAAGGCTCTGATGTGAAGATATTTGGAGGCTTGCATCCGAATTGTGCATCTCTATCACATACCAAAACACAATAGGTATTATGAGCAATAGCAAAAATAAATATTCTGGATTTTGAAATGTCATACTAGGTAGTTGCGAGGGTTTAGTTACGAGTCAGTTTGCCTGATAGTTAACAATAAAAAAACATGCAAAATTATTTATTCACTAACCTTTAATTTAAAAATTTAATCATATTTAAAATCTTTCCAAGTTTTACAATTTTGAATTATCTTCTGACTGTTCAATTATTTGCTCCTCAATAGGTTTTACTTCTTCAATCTTTGTCTGATTCACAAATAGATAAGCATTGATTAAGCTCAATTCATGCTCTTCTGGATTAGTATCCCATTTGGCAAATTTGACCAAATCAGCCAATTGTAGTATCTGCTTCAAACTGCTGTACACAGCCTTTTGCTCAAAACGCAATGAACGCAAATAATCCAAAATCTCATCTGAGGTCATCTCCAAACTATTAATTTTAAACACATCTTCAATGTATTGCCTCAACACATCTGTCAACTCGGTATGAAATTCCTTTGGGCGACCTTTTTGCCACATCTTCTCATGCTTAATGGCATCTAGTTTACTAAGTGCTATCACATGTGGTGGCAGTTTTGGTTTGTACTCTTCGTCTGCCTGGGCACCCTTTTGCCAGTACTTCTTGATTAAGAAATACCCAATAAAAAGAATCAATTGTATAATAAACAAGATAAGACAAATACGATAAAATGATTGCCAATCAAACTTAGGAGTCATCAAAGGTTTGATGTCAGCAATGGTATTCGATGCGGTATCAATTTTGAACGGTTGGACTACTTTGAGTGACAATGATTTAGACCATACCGTATCTCCATCTACCACAAAAGGAAAAGCTGGAATATACAATAACGAATCATTGAACGCTGTAACCACATAGCTTTGCGTAACCTGCAGATGACCATCAGGTGTTTTGGTGGTATCAAACCGAGCTGCCTCTACGATTTCAAGTCCTCCTTTGATGCTATCTGAAAAAAATGGGAAAGTTACTTTTTGCGTATGAGATTGTGTGACATCAAATATCAGTTTAGTCTGGCTACCAATGCGAAGAATGGTTGAATCAATCCTTGCATTGACAGTAATCTTCTGAGCATGCACACCAGTATGTGCCAAACCACACATCACAAACACCACAAAATATAAGAGTTTTCTCATGTGAACTGCGAATATCAAAACAAAAAGTTAGTAGTTAAATACAAGAAATTTTCAAATTCATGATTGATTCTATGACTGATGATAAATTAGCTAAGCACGCATCTTGAACAGTTTCATCAAGGTCTTGACATAATCATCGGCACTGCTCATTGACACAGAGTCAACACCTGATTTGGTAAAAACCTTCTGCAATGCAAGTTGTGATTCGGCCCACGCATGTTTGTAGGATGTTCTAAGTCGCTTATCTGAAGTATCTACCCATATTCGTTCACCAGTTTCGGCATCTTTGAGCTTCACTAAACCTACATTTGGGAGTTCGGTCTCACGCAGATCATACACTTGAAGTGCCACCACATCATGTTTCCTATTGGCAATAACCAATTCTTTGTCAAAGTTACTGTCCATAAAGTCGGAAATAACAAAAGCAGTAGAGCTTTTCTTGATAGCATTGGTAAAATACCTCAATGCATTACCAATATCTGTTTTGTTACTTTGTGGAGTGAAATTGATTAGCTCACGAATGATAAACAACACGTGCTTTTTCCCTTTTGCCGGTGGAATAAATTTTTCAATTTTATCGGAAAAGAAAATAACACCAATTTTATCATTGTTTTGAATGGTGGAAAATGCCAATGTAGCGGCTATTTCGGTAAATATATCCTTTTTAAATTTACTAACCGTCCCAAAATCTCTACTCCCCGATACATCAATCAGCAAAACCACTGTCAACTCACGTTCTTCTTCAAACACTTTGATGTAAGGATGACCAAAGCGAGCCGTCACATTCCAATCGATAGAACGAATATCATCACCATACTGGTATTCCCGCACCTCGGAGAATGTCATACCGCGACCTTTGAACGCAGAGTGATACTCGCCCGCAAAGATATTCTTTGACAAACCACGAGTTTTAATCTCTATCTGACGAACCTTTTTTAACAATTCACTGGTTTCCACAACTCAAACTCTTTAATTACAAATATCAATGAAATCTAATCAATTATCAATTATCAATTATCAA
>CANIXM010000273.1 GCA_947471245.1 Paludibacteraceae bacterium
CGTCATGATTACCGAATATATCTACACACATTCCCTTGAAATTTTTGGCGTTGTCACCGGACTGATGTACATTTGGTTAGAAATCAACCAACGAAATGCGATGTGGATTGTCGGATTTATGAGCACAGGGGTTTATGTATTTGTATTTGCAAGCAGTAAATTATACGCCGAAACCTGTCTCAATATCTACTACTGCCTGGTCAGCATCTACGGGTATTGGAATTGGCGAAAATCCAAACCTTCAACTCTCAGTGCTGAGCCATTTATTTACCCTATCCTTCGACTGAAAACTGGAATAATTTTGACAGTCCTAAGCCTATCATTATTCCTATTATTTGCTCAGGTTTTAAAAAAATATACAGACACCGACATTCCACATCAAGATGCACTCATCACTTCACTCAGCATCGTAGGGACTTGGATGCTAGCAAAAAAATACGTCCAACATTGGTATATTTGGATAGCGGTGAACGGATTTTCAGTCTATGTGTTCTGTTGGAAAGGGTTATTCCCCACTGCACTCTTGTTTTTAATCTATTTCATCCTGTCGTGGTATGGTTTTTGGAAATGGAACAAAGGCACCATCAATCCTGTTTCTGAAACAATGAATGACAACAAAATATGAAAACTATGATTCTCAATTCTGACTTTGATGTAGTGGTGGTTGCTAATGGCTTATTTCCTGAAAAGGAAGAATTGCGACAAATCATCCGTACCGCTCCATTACTAGTGTGTTGTGATGGCGCTGCCAGTTCGCTACTGCTGCATGGCATCAAACCGCATTATGTAGTGGGCGATCTGGATAGTATCCCCCCTACTATCAAACAACTTTGGAGCGACATCATCGTACATATTCCCGACCAGGACACCAACGACCTTACAAAGGCAGTGGAATTTTCAGTAAAAAAAATGTGTAAAAAAATGCTCATACTCGGTGCCGGAGGATTGAGAGAAGACCACGCTTTAGCCAATATCTCTTTGCTACATTTTTATTTGCCGAAATTAGACCATGTCACCATGGTTTCGGACTTTGGCACCTTTACCCCTATTGTATCTACGACTGATTTTAAGGCTTGGAAAGGACAACAAGTATCCATCTTTTCGATGACCTACGATTGCATTATCTCCACTAAAGGCCTCAAATATCCGATTCAAAGCCGTAAATTGTCATCGTGGTGGAAAGGCACATTGAACGAAGCTGAAGGGAATGTATTCACTATCGAACTTGAAACCGAAGGCCGAATTATTGTTTATCAATGCTTTGAACCCTAATTCATAATTAGGATTCAATAAAGAAGAAGCTGTTATTTATACTTTAAATCCGATGATTATGACCCGATTTTATCAGCTTTTCATAGCCTTAGTTTGGTGGACATCTTCGTGCTTTGCAACCGATTTCACGTCCATTGATCAGGATGCTAAGTCAGCACCCACTACGCTTCACACTGCTACCGACATAGCCCATCATCTTAGCCGCAATCTTACTACTGACACAGAAAAGGTAAGAGCATTCTACATTTGGATAGCCCATAACATCAAATACGACTATGCATCTGTTGGTATATCAAAACAATACACCAACACCAGCGACCTCGTAGTTGAAGTCCTGGCACGGCGAACAGGACTTTGTCAGCACTATTCCGAATTGTTTAAAGCCTGCTGCGATGCTGTAGGCATCAAAGCATGGGTTATAAGCGGATATACGCGCGACAGTCTAGGGCACATCGCCACACTCAGTCATGCTTGGAATGCCGTGGAAATAGACGGTCAATACGCCATGCTAGACATCACTTGGTCTGCTGGTTACGCCCAAAATGGTAAATATTACAACCGTTTCCGTGACTTGTACTTTCTAGTGCCTCCACAGAAGTTTGTACTCACACACCTACCATTCGACCCCATCTGGCAATTTTCCAGCCTTCCCATCACACACTTGGAGGCACAGAAGGGTGATTTTAGAAAAGCATTAACGCATTCAAATTTCAACTTTAAAGACAGCATCAACGCATACCTACAGCGGACACCTACTGACAACCTAGCTCTGGAAATTCATCGAATCAAACAAGCAGGCATCACCAATCCTCTGACTGCCAAACATGTGCAACAAGCAGAACGCCACCTAGCCGTTATCCACTCTAACAGCGCCCGCGAACAGTTCAATGCAGCCGCCAATACTTTCAAAAAAGGAGCTGATGCATTCAATACATTTGGGTCATTACTCAAAAAACAAAATGGCAAACTGTCAGCAATGAAAAATGACATGCACCTACTGGACGAAGCTGAACAAACCGTCAAACATTCCATTACCCAATTACGTTCCATTGAAGCAGAAAATAAACAAATGCAACAAAATATCGATACACTCATCAATAATGCCACCGAATTAATAAAGGCTATTGACGAGATTAGAACGTTTAAATAAAAGGCGCTATAACGTTATGGGTGGGTTAAAATACTAAAGCCTTCGGCGATATTTACTTCGTGACATTTTGCCTTCGGTGATATTTACTTCGTGATATTTACTTCGTGTTATTTGCCTTCGGCGATATTTGCCTTCGTGATATTTGCCTACGGCGATAGCGACTTTGTGTCTTTGTACCTTTGTGTTCAAAAAATATATAGTCCCAAATAAATACACTCTTATGTTACGTACACACCTCCTTTTCTTTTCGTTTTTATCAATTCTTATGATAAGCTGCGACGCCCTTTATACTAAAGACGATTACATACAAGCTTTTAGCGATTTTGTAAACGAATCTAGCGAAAAAGCGAACACCTACACTGAAGAAGATTGGAAAAGCGCGGACAAAAAATTTGACCATTACATCAACACTGATTATCAAAGGTTCAAAACCCATCTCAATCCTTTAGATGAACGAGCTTTGGAAGAATTGCGCAACTCCTATGTCTATCTAAGAGTCAATGCAAAATACATGAAAACGAAATAAGCCCAAATTAAGCATTTGAAAAATTATTAATCGCTAACATATTAGTTACCAGGTATTTTTCAAAACCCGTGTACTATTTAAACTTTCTATTGTTTAATGCCGTGGCAAAACAAATTATATAGTTTGATGAGACGAAGTCGAAATTGGACTATTTAATTTGTGCCAACGGTATAAGAGCGGGATTTTCCCGCATGGAATCATTCGTTCTATTTTTCAAAACTTCTAAGGATTAATTCGGGATAAAATTGCTACTTTTGTACCTGTAACGAGTGCCACAAACAAACTTTGATGCAAGCAGGGAATTGAAAATCAAGGAGGTTAATGATTAAATAATACAAATCGGCTCTTAAAGTCCCCCATGGCGGAGATTTAGGGGCTTAAATACAAACAGATGAAACCAATTAACGAACAAAAAATTGCCGTATGCAGCGATCATGCTGGATTCGAACTCAAATCAAAAGTTATTGCCTATTTGCAGGCCAAAAACGTGAGTGTATTAAAAGATTTTGGCACATATAGTCCTGACAGTTGCGATTATGCCGACTATGCACACCCAATGGCAACAGCTGTTGAAAACGGAGAGTTTGATTATGGAATATCAATCTGTGGAAGTGGCAATGGCATCACAATGACTCTCAACAAACACCAAAAAATTCGTGCTGCTCTCTGCTGGGAAAATGAAATTGTGGCACTAGCTCGCCAGCACAACAATGCCAATGTGCTTTCACTTCCTGCCCGCTTTATCAGCGAACAAGCAGCTTATGAAATGGTGGACACCTTCTTTTCAACTGACTTCGAAGGCGGTCGCCACCAAACTCGCATTGACAAG
>CANIXM010000274.1 GCA_947471245.1 Paludibacteraceae bacterium
ATTTTGGAGTTGTTTCGCCGAAATGTTTAATGCCTCGCTCCAGCCAGCGGTGAGTCAGCTCCATTGATTTCTTTGCGTAATGATAATCAGCATCACCCGGAGTGCATTCATCAAAAGCCATAATGATATCTGCACCAATTGTCCGCTGAATGTCCACAACGTTTTCCGGACTGAAAAATAATTTGCTGCCGTCGATGTGTGAGCGGAAAGTGGCACCTTCCTCTTTGAGTTTGCGGTTGCCAGAAAGTGAAAACACCTGAAACCCCCCACTGTCGGTGAGTATGGGTTTGTCCCATCCGTTGAATTTATGTAATCCTCCTGCGCGTTCCAAGGTATCAATACCTGGACGAAGAAAAAGGTGGTAGGTATTTCCTAAAATAATTTGTGCTTTGATGTCCTCCTTTAGCTCGTGTTGGTGCACAGCTTTTACTGAAGCCACAGTCCCTACAGGCATGAAGATAGGAGTGTTTATCACACCATGATCAGTAGTGAGTTGTCCAGCTCTGGCATTGGAATGTGGGTCAGTGTTTTGAATTTCGAAAGTCATCGTGGTTTTAGTTAGCAGTGGGCAATCAACAAATTGGTAACAGGAAAGCAAGTTACAGTTAATCGTTGACTGGCAGCTGTAGATGGATGAAATTCTCTAAAATCTTTTGCCCCTCAGTGCCCGATTTTTCAGGGTGAAATTGTACGGCATAGAAATTATCTTTCTGTAATGCCGAACTGTAAAGTTGAATATAATCGGTAATTGCGATGGAAAAATCAGACTTCTCTACATAATAGCTATGTACAAAATACATGTATGCATTGGGAGAAACTCTTTCAAAAAGAACTGATTTTAAATCGGTGATATTATTCCAACCAATTTGAGGAATTTTATAATCGTCGGCTTTAAATCGCTTTACTTTTTCATCAAAAATACCAAGACAAGCTGTGTTATTTTCTTCAGAATGTGAGCACATGAGTTGCATACCTAGACAAATTCCCAAAACAGGCTGTTTAAGACTCGGAATCAATTTGTCAAGACCTTTTTCTTTGAGATAAGCCATAGCAGACGATGCCTCACCTACACCAGGAAAAATCACTCTGTCAGCAGCTTTGATTTCATCATGGTCATCAGTCACCACAGCATCAATACCGATTCGTTCTAATGCAAAAAGCACTGAACGGATATTTCCTGCATTGTATTTTATAATAACAACATTCATCTGGTTTAATATCGAGCCCCCTAGCCCCCGAAGGGGGAATGCGTAGTTGGCTATTGGTTAATTGGTTGATCAGGTCAAAAGGTTTATTGAGTTCATAGGGTTGATTGGTTCATCAGTTCATTGGTTCATCGGTTCATTGGTTCATTGGTTCATCGGTTCATTGGTTCATCAGTTTATTGAGCTACTTACTGGTTAATTGGTTTACTCGTTTACATGTTTACATGTTTACTTGTCTACTCGTCAACTCGTCTACTCGTTTACTCGCAAACTCCTCTACACCAGCCTATTTGTAGCTGTATCTGGAAAAACGACAGCAGGTTTGAAGGTTTTGGCTTCTTCCATTTCCATCATGGTGTAGGCCATCACTATTACGATGTCGCCTGGCTGTACCAATCTAGCCGCAGCGCCATTGAGGCAAACCACCCCAGAGCCTCGCTCTCCAGGTATGACATACGTTTCTATTCTTTCGCCATTATTGTTGTTGACTATCACCACTTTTTCGTTGGCAATAATGTTGGCAGCATCCATCAAATCAGTGTCAATGGTTACACTACCAATGTAATTCAAGTTGGCTTCTGTGACAGTTACTCTATGAATTTTTGATTTTAAAAGATGTATATACATAGTTATCAAATATTTAGATATGTGATTCGTATCTGATATTATCAATGAGTCTTACTTCTCCACAAAAAACAGCGATACATCCCACCGTTTTTGTTTCCCAATTTGTTGTTTTTTGGAGCGATTTCACATCTACAATCTCAAAATACTCTACTTCCAAATCATCCGTGGCATTGATTTTCTTGATTACCCAGTCTGTCAATTCATCGGGTGATAATTGGGTTGCAAAGTTACGACTTTCAAATAAAACTTTAGATATTTGAATGGCATTTTTATGCTGCTGGGCTGTTAATCTTTCGTTGCGACTGCTTAGAGCCAGACCTGTATCTTCTCTTATAATTGGACAATCAATAATCTGAACATCAAAACCCATAGATTTTACCATGTGGTGAATGATGGCCAGTTGCTGAAAATCTTTTTCGCCGAAATAGGCTCTAGTAGGTTGAACAAGTCTAAACAATTTGCTCACCACTTGCACTACTCCATTGAAATGACCAGGTCTAAACTTTCCTTCCATTACCTTGTCTAATCCTTCGAAGTCAAAATCAAAGCAACCATTCAGCTCCTCAGTGTCATACATCTCGCTAGCCGATGGAGCGAAGATATAATCACAGCCCTCTTTTTCAAGTAAAGATGCATCTTTGCTTAAATTGCGTGGGTATTTCTCTAGGTCAGTGAGATTGTTGAATTGAGTAGGATTAACAAATATGCTTACAAAAGTCACGTCGTTCTCAGCCACACTTTGTTTTACAAGCGCTTTGTGACCGTCGTGTAGGGCGCCCATGGTAGGTACAAACCCAATAGTAATGTTTTGAGTCTTGAGCTGCGACCGCACTGAATTAAGCTCTGATATTGAATCAATTATCCTCATTTCATCTGTTAATATTTTTATTTTAGTTGTCAGATAGCTTGTCCTGCCTTAGCGGGAGATCTCGCGCATAAACATTTCCTTGTGTGTCAAGGTTAATTTGTCTTGCTCGTTTCACATTAAACAATTATCTACATGGCTTGGCTGGCTCTCACACAACCAAAATCACACAAGAAATTGATGAACGAATGGGCTACAAAAGTACTAAAACTTATTTGTTATCAATCAACTCAAGATGAAGTTTTGTTTGACAACCGCAACGGGCAAATGAGATCTTACCTACAAATAAAAACATCATTGAATTTGGGGAGGCTAACAATCAGACGAACAGACTCATAACTGGTAAATAATCGGCTTTCAATACAATTGCAGCACACTGCAGCTCCGAAAAAATCATAAATAGGGTTAAACTTCCATAATTGCTTTAATGTTAATTTTCACCACCATTTTTCGGTTTAGCTCATAATTGATTAATATAGTGAGTTATATGTCCTGTTCAACTTTTCCTACAACTTAATCATTGCTCATTTTCTTCCGATTTGCTTAAAAACTAAAGGGTTATAATTTGCATATTTCCGATATTTTTTTTATATCTTTGCATACCGATAACACTTCCTAACGAACAATCGGTATCGATATCTAATGAAAAAAGTTACAAAAGTTCTCTACATTTCTCAAGAAATATTCCCTTACTTGCCAGAGACAGAATTAGCACACATGGGTAGATATTTGCCTCAAGCCGTGCAGGATCGTGGTCGTGAAACAAGAACATTTATGCCCAAGTTTGGTTCGGTCAACGAACGCAGAAATCAACTTCATGAAGTGATCCGACTCTCTGGAATGAACTTAATTATTGATGATACCGATCATCCTCTAATCATTAAAGTAGCTTCTATTCAAGCAGCTCGTATGCAGGTGTATTTTATTGATAATGAGGATTATTTTCAACGGAAAAACACCATTTTGGATGACAATGGTGAAGAATATGATGACAATGATGAGCGTACCATTTTTTATGTTAGGGGGGTGATGGAAACCGTGAAAAAGTTACGCTGGACGCC
>CANIXM010000275.1 GCA_947471245.1 Paludibacteraceae bacterium
CTTGAAAGCAGTTGGTGAAGAATATAAAATGACATTTACGGATGCAGAAATTCATTCGTTTATGATTCAAAAAACATTCGGAGTGCCAATGTCAAAAATGAAGGCTTTTTTGGCTCTGAAAGGATCCAAACAAGACGAGATTCTTAAAGATTACGGAATACCTAATGACTCATTAGATAATCAATTTAAAGTATGGATAAAAAGTGCTAGAAGTTCTAATGCCGATCTTCGTATAGCCATTAAAGCCGATATGGCAACTCCATATTCTGTAATCAAAAATGTGATGAATTCTCTTCAAGATTTGAATGAGAATAAATACAATTTAATTACATCGCTTAAGGAAGTAGCAGAAAAATAGAAAAATTATGGCTCAATTAGAAAGTAACGACGGAGGCGGCGGAAAAAAGAAAAAAGGCGGAAGTAAGCAGAAAAAAATGAGTATGCACGTGGATTTTACCCCCATGGTGGATATGAATATGTTACTTATAACGTTCTTTATGCTTTGTACATCCTTGAGTAAGCCTCAAACGATGGAAATCACAATGCCAACTAATGATAAAGTCCAACAAGGACAAGAAAGTAAAGTAAAAGCTTCTAAAGCAGTTACCATTTTATTGTCAGGTAAAGATAAGATTTATTATTTTACTGGTGAACCTAAATACAGTGACCCAACTTCACTCAACCCCACAACGTACAAATCTACTGGATTGCGTAAATTTTTGCTATCTAAAAATGTGGATGCAGTAAAAGAGGTTGAGAAATTAAAAAAGGATAAGTCAGATAAGGTAATCACTAAAGAGGTTTGTGACTCATTAGTGAAAATTGCAAAGGGTGGTAAAGAAACTCCAACAGTAATTATTAAAGCTACTGACGATTCAAATTATAAAAATCTGGTGGATGCATTGGATGAAATGCAAATTTGTAGCATTGGGAAATATGCAATTGTTCCTATTACTAAACAAGATAAAGATTTGATAAAGTCTTATGAATTAGCTAATAGTCTGCCTTTAAGTAATTTAAAATAGTTTAACGCCCAAAAAAAGAGTAAAATGAGTAAAATAGATTTAACCTCAATAGAGTGGCGTGAACTTGTTTTTCAAGGTAAAAACAAGGCCTATGGTGCTTATGTGCTTCGCGAAGGTTCTGCTAAGCGACACAACATAGCAATGCTAATTATTACCATAGTAGCAATCATTGGATTTCTTTCTCCTCAGCTAATCAAAATGGTTACGCCTAAAGAAAAAGAAGTAAATGTGGATGTAACTTCTATGGCTAAATTAGAAGATGTAAAAAAGGAGGATAAAGTTGAAAAAATAATTGAAGTTGAACCTCCAAAAGAAATGATTAATCAAGTCAAGTTTACTCCCCCAGTGATTACTGAAGATAGTAAAGTGACAGATGCTGACGAAATGAAGTCTCAAGCGGAACTTGATAAAGCACCAAATATTTCAATTATTGATGTTACGGGAGGTTCAGATAAAAAAGTAGATCCCGAGGAACAAGTACAACAAGTAACTCAAGAGGTTGTAGAAGAAAAAGTTTATTCTTTTGTAGAACAACAACCTCAATTTCCAGGTGGTGAAGGAGAGCTACAAGCATTTGTAGGTAAAAATATGAAATATCCTGCCATCGCTTTGGAGAATAGAATTCAAGGGAAGGTTATCATTCAGTTTGTAGTTGGTAAAACAGGAAAAGTATCTAAAGTAAAAGTGGTTCGTTCATTGGATCCTGCGTGCGATAGAGAGGCTATCCGTGTTGCCGAATTAATTCCTGATTTTATACCAGGAAAGCAAAATGGTCAAAATGTGGCTGTTACATACACATTGCCAGTGAGTTTCAAGTTGGCGGAATAGGTTTTTTGATATGAGGAATTTTTATCTGTTATTGGTTTTGATGGTGATTTCTCTTTATTCTTGTGAAACCAAGAAGCAAGGAGAAACACAGACTTATACCTCAGGAAGGATAAAAATTGCTGTAGATGAAACATTTGAACCTATAGTAAAAGAAGAATTAGAAGTCTATCATGCTTTAACCCCTTCTGCTACCATTACTCCAATTTATACTACAGAAACAGAAGCAATTAACTTGTTTCTTAAGGATAGTGTCAGATTTGCAATTGCAACCCGACCAATGTCTGATAAGGAGACAAAATCTCTGAATAATAAAAAGCTATACCCTCGGTCTATTAAAATAGCTACCGATGGTATAGCTTTAATTGTAAATAATGCCAATGCTGATACATTGATATCTGTGGCTGAATTAAAGAAAATTCTTACTGGAAGCGTTCATTCTTGGAAAGAATTGAACCCTCAATCCAAGTATAATGAACTTCAGATAGTGTTTGACAATAACAATTCGAGCACGGTGCGTTATGCTGTTGATTCCATTTGTAGGGGTATGGCAATGACCAAGGAAAATCTTTACGCAAAGAAGTCCAATTTAGAAGTTATCAAATACGTTGCTTCCACACCCAACGCTATCGGTGTGATAGGTGTCAATTGGCTAGGAGATAAATCTGATTCAACCAATCTGACATTTAACAATAAAATACGAGTGATGTCCGTTAGTAAGGATTATCCAGCAATGGCATCCAATAGTGTTAAACCATTTCAGGCATACCTTTTGTATGGTGATTATCCATTGGTGCGCACGGTTTATATTCTTTTAAACGATCCTATAGGTGCATTGCCTTCTGGACTCACCACTTTTTTTACAGGTGATAAGGGACAACGAATTATTTTAAAATCGGCTTTAGTTCCAGCAACGCAATCCCTGCGAGTGGTTCATGTAAACAACGAATAGTTTCAAATTTCTTTACTTATACATTTCAATAATTTAAACATTAAAAATGATGAGAGCAAATATTTATTCATTATTGCTTGTAAGTGCTTTGTTTGTTGGTACATCTACCATTCAAGCAAAAGGTGGACAAGGAATTGCGTATTATAATGCAGGTTTTCCACAAGTAGCAAAACCTCAGTTGATACAAGAAATTAAAGAAGATGCCGCTTCGAGTGTAGAACCATGTTTTTATCTTGGAAATGTGTATTTCGAAGAAGGAAAAATGGATTCTGCAAGCATTTATTTTAAGCAAGGTTTATCCGTTGATGCCAATAGTTCATTGAATGCGATTGGGTTGGCCATGTTGAAGATAAAAGCCAATGCTAAAGAAGCAGAAGCCGATATACAAAGTGCATTACGTATGAAAGGTGGTAGTAAGAATGTTGAAGTGTTGATAGCTGCCAGTCGTGCCTATCTTGTAAATGACATGATAGATGAGGCCAACGTTTATTACGAGAAAGCCAAAAAACTAAAGTCAAAATATGCACCTGTGTCCGTGCTGTTAGGTGATATCTATGTTGCTAAAAAAGATGTTGGAGCTGCATGTTCCAATTATGAACAAGCCATCTTGTTTGACAACTCATGTAAAGAAGCTTACATCAAATATGCAAGAGCTTACAGAAAAGTGAATCCAACATTAGCCATTGAGATGTTGGGAAAACTAAAAGCTAAAGTTCCTACTTTCTTATTGGCTGACAGAGAAATGGCTGACATTTATTACGCTCAAAATGATTTCGCTAAAGCTGCTGAATTGTATGGTAACTATTTACAATCAGGAAACTCTACAGTTCAGGATTTGACAAGATATGCGTTGACCTTGTTTTTTAACAAGGAATATCCAAAATCAATAGAAATTGCTCAAAACGGATTGAAGAAAG
>CANIXM010000276.1 GCA_947471245.1 Paludibacteraceae bacterium
GTGGCGGTATTTTCGGCATTGTCGTTTGTGCTTATAGAGAGTGGATTTGGACTGGCTTTGGTGCGCAAAAAAGACGCTAACGAAACGGACTTCAACACCGTTTTTTATTTCAATATCGGAGTCTCAGTTTTTTTATACCTCGTTCTCTTTTTTACGGCACCACTGATAGCGCAATACTTCAACCAACCTTTGCTCACTTCGCTTAGCAGAATCATCTTTCTCTCCATATTATTCAACGCCTTCTACTTGATACCATTTATCAAACTGGGCATCATTTTAGATTTTAAAACCATTGCCAAAGTTAATCTTATTTCTACTGGAATTAGTGGAGCTATTGGGGTGCTGTTGGCATACCTGAACTGGGGAGTATGGGCATTGGCGTGTCAGCAGGTATGCTACCATTTTCTGCGCATGGTATCGTTTTACCTGTTTGTAAAATGGAAACCGAGCTGGCTGTTTTCGTTCTCAGTGATACGCGAATTTTGGAAATTCAGCATCAACATTCTAGGTACCTCGGTGCTCAACGTACTGTTCAACAACCTGTTTGTGTTCCTGATAGGAAAATATTACAGCACCAAACAAACGGGCTATTATTCGCAGTCCAACAAGCTGAGCGAAACTTTCAATTTCAGTTTTCAAGCCATACTCGTGGGAAGTACCTACAACCTGTTTACTCAGATTCAGCACGACGACGAGCGCTTCCGTCGCATTTTCAGAGAGATAGCCAACAAAGTGTCGGTGGTCACCTTTCCGGTGATGATTTCGCTCATTGCCATGGCAAAACCATTGATATTCACCTTGCTGGGAGCCAAATGGTTACCATCGGAACATTACTTTCAACTGCTCTGTATCGCATCTCTGTTTGGCCCGCTCTACACGCTCAACATCAATGCACTGAATGCACGGGGAGAGTCTAAAAACACGCTGATTATTGAGATTATCAAAAAAAGTCTGACCATTGGAGTCGTAATTTTCAGTTTCCAGTACGGAATCGAAACCATGCTTTGTGGGTATGCCGTTTCCAATTTTATCGCTTATGCCATATCTGCCTGGTTTTTGAAAAAAAGCCTGACGCATTATCTGAAGCATCAGTTGGAGGATTTTGTAAAAAGCATGCTTATCGGGTTAGGGATAGCTGGAATGCTTTATTTAGAGGGAATTATCATCAGCAATAACTACCTTTTGTTTTCTTGCCAATTGATAAGCGCAGCAGGGATTTATCTTTTGGTGATACAACAAATTCAACCTGCACTGTTTGAAAGTGGGAAGACATTTATTTTGGAAAAATTGGGAAAAGCGAATTAAAACCGCAGCTTGAAAATTTCCAAAATTTCCTTTTCTCTTTTCTCAAAAGAAAACAAACTCAACACCCGCTGACGAGCCACTTTGCCTGTGTTCATTGACTTGGCTTGTATCAACGCATCACGAAGCACCTTTTCATCTCGCTGTTTTATCACCACACCTGTATCGCCAATGGCGTCGGGTATGCCGTTAACATTCGACCCAACAGGAATACATTCCAACAGCATTGCTTCACTCAGTGTATTGGGCATACCTTCGGTAATGGAAGCTTGCACAAAAACAGTAGCTTGATTGTACATTTCATTCAAAACATCTTGCGGACAAAATGAAGGAATAATCCTCAAATTGGCAATGGCAGCAACTTGATAATTTTCTTCTACCCAATTGAGATAAGCAGGATTCAATCCCACCAACACAAAATCCAATTCAGGCGTTATCTGAGCGGTTTTAATAAACAAGTCAAAACCTTTATTGTAAAAATCGCCCTCATGGCTCATTGTGCCTACGGTAAGCACTCTATTAGGCAGTTTGGCTATCGATTCATTTCTTACAAATTTTCCGCTATCTATTCCGTTGAATACTACCTCTGTAGGAGTTTTAAAATTCTTCACATAATGCTTGATTCCATCAATTTTTGGGGAATCGGGTTTATAGTAATAATTTTCGTGAAAAAAAAGCGACTTGTGATTCGCAATTATCAGACTGGCATTTTTTAGTGCGTATTTCACAAACATCCCACGGATAGGCTTCCGGTAAACACCTTTGCCCAATTCGGGATAGGAAACTGCTTCTTGTCCACCCACAAAAACCACCGTGTCTTTGCCCAGCACTTTACCCATGAACACCATCACCGCCGAGTGATAATCGGCAAACCAAGACACAAAAATCGCTTTCCTATAAACCAGCGAACTAAAAAGAAAAAACAACATACGAACCATTCTCACGGCATAGGTCACATTCCCCTTGCTCTGCTCCATAAGTAAAGTGCGAACTTGATATTTCTTCTCAAATATCTCTTGATCACCCCTAATAAAGGATGAATTATTGGGTTTGATGTAAAATATTTTGGGTTTTACGGGCATAAATTTCTGGAATTATTTTGATGGACTTTGGTATTAATTGCTTGTTATCGTGTATATTCTCTTATAAAAAAGTTAAACCGATTTTACGGTTCAATCCCTTTTCAAATATCCTTATCAAGGTTGACAGTTGAATATTACCTTTACCATTCTCTACTTTGGAAATATAACTCTTCTTGGTACCAGCTTTTTCAGCTAATTCCTCCTGCGTTAAATTTGCCTGATGTCTTGCCGCCTTCAACATCTCACTCACAATGAACATTTGAGCACGTTCTTCGTAATCGTTGCGGCTTTCAGTACCCAATTTGCGATGTTCAAGCTCTATGAGTTCTTCAAAATTTGTTATGTTCTTATAGTCTTTCATTTTAAATCTTTTTTAGTTTGAAAATACTCATTTTTTAATCGCATGGCTCGTTCAATTTCCACTTTGGGTGTTTTCTGTGTTTTCTTTTGGAATGCGTTAAACAACACCACCAATTGACCTTGATCAAAACAGCAGAATATTCTATAAATATTGGATTGATATTCAACTCGAATTTCAAACAACCCTTCACAACCTGTCATAGGTGCCAAAAACTTTTCGGGAACCCGTTCAACTTGTCTTATCAGCTCCAAAACATACTTCACCTTCTCTTTGACTTTATCATCCAATGATTTATAAAATTCGATGAAGTATTGTTCGTAAAATATGATTGTTCTTGCCATTGCTATATGTTATCTACAAAGATAACTATTATTTCTAAAAGTTATCTCAACAATGAACTTTTTCAATCAAATTCCTCTACAATTTCCGAAACAGAACAATAAGGACCATAAATTTGAGTGTCCAAAAAGTTTATTGTATCTTTGAGAATCAAATTATCAGGTGCAAAAATGAAGATACTATTCACAGGCTATTCGGGTTTTATTGGCTCATACTTAATGAAAAGTTTGTCTGAAAGTCATCATGAACTTATGCTGGCAGATGTAACGAATGGCATTGATGTGAGTGACTGGGAGCAAGTAAAACATTTTGCGGGTATGGATCTCATCATTCATCTTGCCAACTTGACCTTCGTGCCAGCATCTTACTCTGATCCAAAACGGTTTTACGAAACCAACTATCTTAGCACGCTGAACATGCTGGAACTTTGCAGATTAAACAATGCTAAACTGTTGTTTTTCAGCTCTTATGTTTATGGGCACCCGCAATACCAGCCCATCGACGAGCATCATCCTATACAAGCATTCAACCCCTATGCTCAAACCAAAGTCATCTGCGAAAGCTTGTGCGAGGGTTATAACCGCGAT
Organism: Paludibacteraceae bacterium; assembly: GCA_947471245.1. GTDB lineage: Bacteria > Bacteroidota > Bacteroidia > Bacteroidales > Paludibacteraceae > Paludibacter. Next base: position 3,672 of record CANIXM010000276.1, read on the forward strand.
TTCAAAACACCGATTATCATCTTTCGCCCGTTCAA
>CANIXM010000277.1 GCA_947471245.1 Paludibacteraceae bacterium
GCAGTAGTCGATATATGCATTTCCATCTTGATCTATCATCAAATCATGGTGTTTGCGCAACATGTGTAGTGATAAATACACTCGTTCGGCATATCTTCCCATCCAATATAGATAATTCGCCTTTGCCGAAGATATTCCTTTGTTTGTTCTTCTTATTGATAGTGTTTGCATAATTTGATGTTTTTATTTGGTTGTTTTATTTCGAATGTTGTGTTTCAATCAGTTTTATTTTTTCATGACCCAAGTGTCTTTAAATCCTCCTCCTTGCGATGAGTTGACAATAAAAGATGTTGGATGACGTGTGTATCTTGTTAATCCACTTTTCCATACATGAGTTTCGGAGTCGCACACCACAAAGGCTCGTAAGTCCGATTTTCGGAAAATGCTCTCTGTGCCTTCCATAATTTCCAAATCGATGAAATCAATCACTTCCTGAGCAATCCATCGCCGAGGTTCAGTTTTTATAAGGTGTGTGATGTTCGATAATTCTTCCTCGTTCATGTCTCGTCCAAACATGACTCCATATCCCCCAGCTTCCGAAACGTCTTTTATTACCAGTGTGCTTAAGTTGCTGAGAACGAATTTCATATCCTCTTCAAAATAAGGCAGGTAAGTGGGTGCGTTTTTTAATATTGCTTGCTCGTTCAAGTAAAATTCTATCATCTTTGGCACAAAATAGTATATTCCCTTGTCGTCAGCGATGCCATTGCCGAGTCCGTTCATGATCGCTACATTCCCTTTGGCGTAGGCCCTCATTAGATTGGGAATGCCCAATAATGACGTGCTCTCGAAAGCAAGTGGGTCAAGATACTCATCCGAAATTCGCCGATAAATCACACCCACTCTCTCTTTCTTTTCGAAGATTCCTTTGTAATACACTTTGTCGTCTTCTACTATTAAATCATCAGCAAAAGCCAAAAGCACTCCAGCTTTTTCAGCCAAATAGGAATGTTCAAAATAAGCAGAATTGTATCTGCCAGGAGTGAGAATGACTTGAAGACCATCGTCAACATTTACGTAATCCATCGCTTTACGGATCATAGTGGAGTAATTACGATTGTCGTACACCCCATGCTCACGAAATGTCTCTGGTGACACCTTGCGGGTAATGTCCCTAGCAATCATCGGATATGAAGCGCCCGAAGGAATGCGTAGATTGTCCTCTAATACATACCATGATCCATCCTTAGATTGGACTAAGTCTATCCCTGAAATGTGTGCGTAAATACGTTTTGGCGGTATAATGCCTTCGCATTGAGCTAAATATCCTTTGGAAGTGTAAATGAATTCTTCGGGTATTATGCCTGCCTTTACTATTTTTTTTTCATTGTAAATATCTTCTAAGAAAAGGTTTAACGCATTCACTCGTTGAATCAGTCCCGATTCAATTTCTACCCAATCGCCATGAGATATTACTCGTGGGATTGGATCAAAAGGGAATATCTGTTCATTGAACACCCCGTTTTTATATATTCCAAATCGAACTCCAAATCGTTCCATCCACCTGTTTACGGCTTCCTTTTGTTTAATTAGCAAACTATGCATACTGAATTAGTTTTATGGTTTGTTTTGGTGTTTAAAAAACGGCTGTATCTATGTCATAAGTATTTGTTATACATTCAAAAGGTGACAAAGTGCATGCAAATATAAGATTTATAACGACAAAATGCTATATTTTGTTTTACTTTTTTTGCATGTTTGCTTTTTTATTTTTTATGGCTATAATGTTTGATACTTGGATTCTATTATCCATGACATATCGAATAAGACTATGTGCATCCTGTCCATTGTGGTATACATATCTTTAGCAAAGCAATGCAATTAATGCGAGCGAAACACTATCTGAATCCGGTTCAGCGGGCAGGTGAACATATATGAGCATTATGGCTTCGGTTGTTCTTTTTTTTCGAGTTATAAATTTAGGTGACGGATTAAAAAATGAAAAGGTCATAATATAGAAAAAATCCTGTTATTGCAGAATTTGAACATACTAGATTACTAGTAACTGACACTATATCAGAAGAATTGTCTGTGGCAGAAGTAGAATTGATAGAACCAGATAAACATAATGAAGATTCATTAAAACATATATTTGTAATGGGTGTTGCTGGTAAAATATTAGAGCGCGAAGAGAACGTCATCACAAATATTGAATTAATTCAAGCTTCGACTCAATTCCGAGAATAAAGTCGTGTTTTTCCTTCAACTGAGCAAAACTATAGAATATGTGTGACTTTATGTGTTAAAGTTTAAAGAGAGTAAGAAGTTAATATTTCGAATTGAATATTGCTTTTTAGTCCATTTATACCCGATATCCGAATCTTGATCCCAACAATTTGTGCTTTGGTGTGTTACTAATTCGTAATTGAATTCTTTTAAAATCAGGGTTATTGTTTATCAAGTTTTTACCAAAAACTTAATGCAATTCAAAAGAGAATTCTTAATTTTGTCAATTCATCAAATTGAATCTAATAAAAATTAAACCATGAATCATTTATTGTTTTTAAATCTAGGTGCTGGCGAGATCATTATTGTAGCATTAGTAGTGTTGCTTTTGTTTGGAGGTAAAAAGATACCTGAATTGATGCAAGGAATAGGTAAAGGTGTCAAGAGTTTTAAGGATGGAATGAATGATATTGAGTCAGATATAAAAAAGGAGACAGGAAAGGACAAGTCAAACTCTGACAAAACGAATAGCTTAAGCTAGTTATGAATGAAACAGATGAAAGTCAAATGACCTTTTGGGATCATCTGGAAGATTTGCGCAAAATCATTTTTCGGATACTTGGATTGGTTTTTCTGCTTGCGGTAGTGATGTTTTCGTTTATGAATGAAATTTTTGACCGTTTCATTTTAGCTCCTTCGCGCAACGACTTTTTTTTATATCAATGGCTGAATCATCTGAACCAAAAATTCCCCTATATTCCAGATTTTTGCCTTGGTTCGTTTCAGGTCAAAATCATCAATATCAACCTCACATCTCAGTTTCTGATACACATGTCCACTTCGTTGTGGATGGGCGTGGTGATAGGATTTCCATTTGTAATCTATCAGCTATTTTTGTTCGTAAAGCCAGCTCTTTACAGCTATGAAAGACAAAACATCGGCTGGGCACTTTTTTTTGGAAACCTGCTTTTTTACATCGGGCTAGCCTTAGGTTATCTGATGGTGTTTCCCCTTACTTTGCGATTTCTGGCAGGTTATCAGCTAAGTTCATTTATTGAAAATAGTGTTTCCTTAGATTCATACATCGATAGTTTTTTGATGCTTTGTTTTATGATGGGGCTTGTGTTTGAGTTGCCATTGTTGTCATGGCTGTTGTCCAAAATGGGTGTGTTACGAAGAAATTTCTTTAATAAATTCAGGAAACACGCCATTGTAATTTTACTTCTTATAGCTGCATTTATAACTCCTTCCAGCGACCCGTTCACCTTGATGGTGGTGTTTCTACCATTGTATTTGCTTTGGGAAATCAGTGCTATGGTGGTGAAGAAGTAAACGAGTAGACGAGTAAACAAGTAGACGAGTAAACAAGTAGACAAGTAAACGAGTAGACGAGTAAACAAGTAGACGAGTAAACAAGTTAAGATGTAACGAGTAAACGAGTTAACAAGTAAACAATGCGTTTACTTGTTAATACCAATTTACTTATTCGACAGACCCCAACTAGATTGTTACTGTAACTTTTTCGGTTACA
>CANIXM010000278.1 GCA_947471245.1 Paludibacteraceae bacterium
AGGGAAGATAAAATCCAACGTAAAGTAAATCCTTTACTGTTGAGCCAAAATTTAGCGGTTGTTTCCAACAACCTCAAAATTCAATTGGTACAAGAAAATCCTTTGTCGGCCAAAGAAAAAGAGAGAACCATTGAAATAGCACTATACAGCGATACAATGGCAGTTTCAAACAAAATACAATTAACACTCAACTCGGCAAGCGAATTGCCTTCAGAGCGTATTTTTACCGTTGCATTATCACTTAACACCAAAACAACTGATTCGATTCTCAAATTAAAAATATACGATAAAGATGATTTGCTTAATCCACTGATTGAAGAAAACGTAAAAAATAACACCTTAATTGAAAGGGACTTCTAATATGGAACTTAAAGAAAAAATCCTAACGCATTTCGAAGGCAAAGTGGTTCGCAAAGACTTAGCGTCTATTGTCAAAGGTAACCTCCCAGTTCCTACTTATGTTGTTGAGTATTTGTTGGCTCAATACTGTGCGTTGGACGATGAAGAACTCATTGCTAAAGGCATAGAAAGCGTAAAGGAAATCATTCGGAATAACTATGTAAACCGTGCAGATGCCGAGAAAATCAAAGGGCGTATCCGCGAAACTGAACGCTATCGTGTTATCGACAAAATTTGTGTGGAGTTAAATGATAAGGTTCAGAATCAATATGAAGCCGATTTTGCAAATTTAGGTATTAAGAAAATTCCAATTTCCGACAATGTTGTAAAAAGCAATCCAAAGTTATTAAGTGGAAATGGTGTATGGTGTATTGTTACAGTAGGCTACGACCATTCTGAAGTTGCAAAAATTCGTTGGTGCATTGAAGATATTAAACCAATACAAATTTCGGCTGTTGATGTAGAAGAATATGTATGTCAACGTAAAAATTTTAGCACTGACGAATGGATTGATTTACTGATACAATCCATTGGTATCAAACCCGAGATACTCAACCGTAGAGGAAAATTTATTCAATTAGCTCGTTTACTCGCCAATGTCGAAAACAACTTCAACTTTGTTGAACTTGGTCCCAAAGGAACAGGAAAATCACACGTTTATCAGGAACTTTCTCCCCATGGTGTACTTGTATCGGGTGGCGATGTTACTTCGGCTCGGTTATTTGTAAAGTATTCAGGCAACAAAGAAATTTTGGGCTTAGTAGGTTTTTGGGATGTGGTAGCATGGGACGAATTCGAACACCAACCAGGCAAACGTGTTGATCCTGTAATGATTGACACCATGCAAAACTACCTAGCCAACAAATCATTTAATCGAGGTAAAACAGCCCACGAAGCTTCCGCTTCTATGGCTTTTGTGGGGAATACAAAACACACCGTTCCATACATGCTCAAAAACTCACACCTTTTTGAGTCAATTCCCGATGCCTTTATCAAAGGTGCATTCTTAGACAGAATTCACTTTTATAGTCCCGGCTGGGAAGTACGTGTATTGAAAAAATCATTCTTTAGCGAAGGTTTTGGGTTTATTACCGATTATCTGGCTGAACTACTACACGAACTCCGTAAACAGGATTTTTCAATCCTTATCAATAACTATGTCAAGTTCGATGGTTCACTTTCCGAACGTGACCACAACGCCATTCGTAAAACATTCTCAGGCTTAATGAAACTCATTTATCCTGATAAAAAAATTACAAAAGAAGAAGCATTAGAACTGATAGATTTTGCAGCCGAAGGCCGCAAAAGGGTAAAAGACCAGCTTTATATCATTGACGAAACATTCAAAGCTGAACCAGCAATTTTCAACTATACAATCAACTCCACAGGCGAAGTAGTTAAAGTTGAAACATTGGAGCGATTGGATAATTCTAACTTATTTACACCTATCCAGTTAGATGACAATTCAATAATAGACAATAAAGTTGAAACGATTGAATCTTCGCAGGAAGTAAAAACCAAAAGAGCACGTATTCAAGCTGTTCCTCAAATTAAAAACATTTCTGTTCGTGAAAGTCAATCAGGCGTTTCATATCAATCTTTATTTGGTGATTATATCAAAGGAGCAAGCCAAATAACCATTGAAGATGGCTATATACGTTTACCATATCAAATTAAAAATTTGATTGAATTTCTAAGTTTAATTGCACAACAAAAAGAAGTAGATGAAGAAGTAAATGTAACTCTTATAACATGGAATACCGAAGACCGTATTCCGGACTCAATAGATGCTTTTGACGAAATACAAGAATCCGTTTCAGACCTCGGCATTACATTTATGTACGAATTCAAAGATATACACGACCGTAAAATATCAACAGATACAGGCTGGGACATTATCTTAGGCAGAGGATTAGATATTTACGAACCTCGCAAAGGTTACACCATTGACGAGTTCCTCCAAGAACGCCGCAAATGCAAAGCATTTACAGCTACTTATGTAAGAAAAAATTAAATATTTCAATTAAAATTTCAATTATATGGGCATTTTTGAAAAAATAGCAAAAAAAAAAGATGTAGTTTCTAATTCTACAAATGGCTTTTATTTTGGTTCTTCTGAAGCTGAAGCTGAGAATATTATTGGTTTATGTTTAATTAATTATTTCGATGATTATTTAATGGTTTTAAACCAATTGAAGGCTGGAAGATTCATATTTACTGGTCGTAAAGGTGTTGGTAAATCTGCAATTGCAAAATACATACATGATTCCTCAGAAGAAACAGATGATTCATTTTCAAAAATAATTAGAGTTAATGATGTTGATATTGAGAATATTATTCAAGCTAATGATACTGATATTTTGAATTTTTCATTAATTTTTGAATGGCTCATTCTTGTTAATGCCATAAAGCTTATAGTTAAAAATAATTGTACTAAATACACAAAAGAATACGACAAACTAAAAAAATTTTTAGATATAAATGCTGGAATTGTAAATGTTGATGAATATCAATTTGTTGAAGGTAATAAATATAAAGGAGGAGAGGTAAAAATTACAGCATTGAAGCATATATTTGAAGGTGTTTTAAAAAAATATTTTGATGTTAAGGTAGATAAAGCTCCTTTCTACAAATTGATTCCACCGTTAAAAGATATTTTAAAAATAATCTTAGACTATGAAGCAAATAAAACATTTGAATTTTGGCTTTTATTTGATGACTTAGACATTAATTATAATGTAAATAACCAGAAAGATAGAAATAAAATAATGGAGTTGATTCGTATTTCAAAAATATATAATAATGAAGTTTTTAGAAACAATCAAGCAAAAATACTGCTCTTTTTGAGAGAAGATATTTGTGATTCTATAATCCCTTATTTTCCAGATTCTTCTAAAATATTTTCCAGTTATGAAATAAATCTTAATTGGTACAGTCAGTATTTATATACTACAGGAAACGAATGTGAGATTGCTCTAAAAAAGCTTGCAAATAAAAGGATTGAATTAAATTTCTTAAGACATAAAATTCAATTTTCTGGTGATCCTTGGGATTTTCTTTTTAACACAACTTGTGTCCCATATTACGGTAAATCAGTATTCAAATATATTTTAGACTTCACTTTTTACAGACCTCGTGATATTATTACATTCTTATCAACTATGTCTAATGAGGATTATCAATATCCAATTGACAGAGAAACATTAAAATTGATGTTGAAGAAATATATTTCAAAAACAGTAAATGAGATTAAAAATGAATTAAGTTTGTATTTTAGCG
>CANIXM010000279.1 GCA_947471245.1 Paludibacteraceae bacterium
TAGGCGATGCATGGTTTAGAGGATTGGTCAGAAAAGGATTTCAACCTGTGCATTACAACATCTATCAACACATAAAGCACGGATATTTCACTGACTCTATGCCCCCCACAGACAATAAGAATAACTACGTACACGGCACCAGCACGCATGCCGGACACGCAGCTCTGTCCAACGAAGAACGGTATTACAAAGAAGAACAAGAAGCCCGTGAAATCTATAAGCAACTGCTGACCAACGAAGAGTAAACTTTTGGCTCTATAACGTTTTGGGTGGGTATACAATATTAAGTATTTGCTTCGCGATAATTGCCTTCGGCGGTATTTGCCTTCGGCGATATTTACTTCGTGATATTTGCTACGCGATATTTGCTTCGCGATATTTGCTTCGCGATATTTTGCCTTCGGCGATATTTGCTACGCGATATTAGCCTTCGGCGATAGCGACTTTGTGTCTTTGTGTCTTCGTGTTCAAAAAATGTTTTATCAGTTGCCGCATGCGACGTCTCTTTAATTATCAATTATCAATTATCAATTTTTTTCTTTCCTTTTGTGGTTGCAATTTCCTCCTTTGGTTTCACCCACCTCATTCGTTATAGAACCAAACTTTTCAATCCACTCCCCAACTTTTGCTAGTCAGCGTTATTTAGCGTATCTTTGTGGTCAATACGCGTTTCGTCAGGATTTGGTTGCAAGTTGTGAGTGAACGGCGGAAGCGAAAACCAACTATGTCATTTGAAAAATTAGATCTGATAGAGCCGATCTTAAACGCTCTTAAACACGAAGGTTACACCCAACCTACTCCTATCCAAGAAATTTCTATCCCCATCGTACTTAAAGGCACTGACTTATTGGGTTGCGCACAAACTGGAACTGGTAAAACAGCCGCTTTTGCTATACCCATTCTCCAACGTCTCACCCTGCTCAAAGGCAATGACAACGGAAGACGAAAAATCCAAGCACTCATAGTTACTCCCACTCGCGAACTGGCCATACAGATAGACGAAAGCTTTGCCAATTATGGACGGTTTCTGAATCTGAAACATACCGTTATTTTTGGTGGAGTGCCACAGTCCAAGCAAGTGGCGCAACTGAAAATGGGCGTAGAAATACTTATTGCCACGCCAGGGAGACTCCTTGACTTACAGACTCAAGGTTATGTCAATCTGAATGATCTCAAGATTTTTGTTCTCGATGAGGCCGACCGCATGCTAGATATGGGATTTATTCATGATGTGAAAAAACTGGTGAAACTGATTCCAGCTCGTCGTCAGTCGCTTTTCTTTTCGGCTACCATGCCCGATGATATTCGTGTACTAGCAGGAACCATTCTCACCCGCCCCGAAGAGGTGAAAGTTACTCCCGTATCATCTACCGCCGAAACCATTCAGCAAGAGCTATACTACGTGGATGCAGTGAACAAAAAGGACTTATTGGTACACCTGCTACAGGACAAATCCATACAGTCTGCACTTGTATTTACCCGCACCAAACACGGAGCAGACAAACTCTGCAAAGTGCTGGACAAAGCCAAAATCAAAGCCGAAGCCATACACGGCAATAAATCTCAGAACGCCCGTCAGAATGCGCTCCGCAATTTCAAAGAAGGAAGCACCCGTGTGCTGGTAGCCACCGACATTGCAGCACGTGGGATAGACATTGATGATTTGAATCTGGTGATCAACTACGAAATACCCAACATCCCCGAAACCTATGTACACCGAATAGGAAGGACAGGACGTGCAGGATTGAAAGGGAAAGCGGTATCGTTTTGCGATGTAGAGGAGCTCGAATTTATACGCGACATCCTCAAACTGATACGTGTCAGCATTCCTGTGGTGGACAGTCACCCATTCCCTGCCGAAAACACAGTGCCTGAACCCAAAGCTAAGCCTAAAAAGAAATCAACTGCAACCAATAAAAATGCTGGCTCACCTAGATTTAGAGCTAGAAAGGCATGATTATAAAAGTCTGAAAGGTTCTATATGAATGAAAAGGCACGAGTAATCTCGTGTTTTTTTGTGTTTGGGAAATGAGTATATTTGCTTCGAATATTTGGACTCCTTGCCTTGCTGATTAACTTCAAATTTGACCATCGACAATTTAAATAACATGAGAAAATTCCTGCTTATCGCCGTAATAATTTCGTTATCAAACTTATGTTTACTTTCTGAAAAAAATGAATTCTATAGGTTTTGTACCAAGCACATGACATGTACGCAATCTCCAGATCATTATTGTTACTATGAAATTTGCTTAGATTGGCGGAAAAAAAGGATTTATTGTGGAGAAGCTTGTTTTTCAAGAGAATTGGGCTTTACAGGATATACTATTAATGGAAAAATAAAAAAGAGGGGAAAAATGATTATCTGTACTGATTCAACATCAAGAAAGAAATATTACTTTAAAACTGAAAGTCCTAATTCAATTAAGGTTCTTACTAAGATAGACGATATAGATAAAAATACTTACTTATATTTGGCTGAAGTAAGAAATTCCAATGAGGAAATTAAGTTCGGGTCTTATAAGGTTTGTTTCAATGAATACGACCTCATCAAATCAAAATACTATGAAACAGGTATTAAAAATGGAGTATTTGAGTATTATGACAGTAAGTATTGTAAATACATTTTCTATAAAGATAATTTAGGAAAAGATTCAATTGAAGGGACAAACGATTCAATTTTTGAAAAAAAGAAGATTGACTTCTTTCGCAAGTATTACAAATACGAGTAGCCAGATAATCTGCACAATATGAAAAAATTCATCTTTACACTAGTAACTACTCTTTGTTTCAATAGTATTTATGCTCAGAAACTGGAATTGAGAATTTTGAGTTTGAAAATTGAAAATGACACAGCTTATATTGAATTTCAGTTGTCAAATAAATCAAACGACTGTCTATTGATTAAAGGTCTTGATATGGCTTCAACATCATTAAGTGATTTTCAAGGTAGAATGAGGATAGTAATTGAAGAGAAAAACAATGAACATCTAAAGGTACAGGATGGTAGTCGAGAAAATGAGATCAAGAATACTGGTGAAAATGAGTGTAGAAATTTTGTTTATACCAACATTGGAGGCAAAGTATTCGACAAGCTTTTTCATACTTTAAATAATGGAGAATCAATAAATGGAAGTTTAAAATTTTGTTTTTGCAAATTTATTGATTACAACGGAAGTTTATCAAGTAGTTCTTATTCTTCCGATAGAGCTTATAAAATCCCGAAAGGCAAGGTTTCAATACAATTAATTTATTCTGAAATTTCTCCAATATCACAAGACAGATACTACTTCAGGCTTAGAAAAAAACACCCCGAATTAAATAAATACAAACCCTACAGAGGAGAAATAAAATCGAACAAAGTATATTTTCATTACAAAATTCCCTTGTAAACCGTATCGAATTTCCCTTTCTGTTTGCTCCATATCGTCTTTCGCCACCTCTGGCAATAATCAATCCTCCCTTCTTCCCCGTTCTACCTCCATTTACAAAGCATGGGTTGTGGGTGTCCTACGACCAACAGACTTGAAAGCGATTAAAAATACAAGCTATCACTTGTTAATCAAGCATTTTTGATTAATTTTGCACTCCGATTATCGTTCCTACTTATCTAAATCAATTCATTAATGCA
>CANIXM010000280.1 GCA_947471245.1 Paludibacteraceae bacterium
ATTCTCCAACGTCATACAAGCCATTTTGCCGAAAGGCAAAAAACTATGTGTCCTTCCTATTATTAAATTGAATTTCTTGATGTGTTCTATGTGTTACATATAAAAACTTTTGTGCCTTTTGTGGTTTATTATTCTCCTACGTCGCACTATCCATTTTGCCGAAAGGCAAAAAAACTATGTGTCCTTCCTATTATTAAATTGAATTTCTTGATGTGTTCTATGTGTTAGATATAAAAACTTTTGTGCCTTTAGTGGTTTAACCGAACTTAGACCTAGTTTATACCTATGATAATCAATTCCTCCATTTGATATATATTTCTTTGCATTGCTATTTATGATTTGAATTTGTATCTTTGCATTTTTAAATCAAAAACTATTTCTACTGAAAATGAAGCAATTCAAACGCACCACGGTTACCTCCGCACTTCCTTACGCCAACGGGCCTGTTCACATTGGACATTTGGCGGGAGTATATATTCCTGCCGATATTTATGTACGTTATCTTCGATTGAAAGGCGAAGAAGTATTATTTGTCGGGGGCTCGGATGAACACGGTGTGCCCATCACCATCAAAGCCAAAAAGGAAGGTGTCACTCCGCAAGATATCGTAGATCGCTATCACGGCATCATCAAGCAATCGTTCGAAGACTTCGGCATTACGTTTGACATTTATTCTCGTACTTCATCGCCTACTCATCGCCAATTGGCATCCGATATTTTCAAAACCATCGAGCAGAAAGGTGGCTTTGTGGAGAAAACCAGCGAACAGTATTATGACGAAACAGCACAGCAATTTCTAGCCGATCGCTACATCACCGGCAAATGTCCACATTGTGCCAACGAAAACGCTTATGGCGATCAGTGCGAAGCCTGTGGCACCTCGCTCAATCCGACCGATCTCATCAACCCTAAATCCGCAATCAGCGGCAGCGTCCCTGTCATGCGCGAAACAAAGCACTGGTACCTACCACTGGATCAGCACGAAGCATGGCTCCGCCAATGGATACTGGAGGAGCACAAAGAGTGGAAAGCCAATGTGTATGGACAATGCAAAAGTTGGTTGGACATGGGACTTCAGCCCCGTGCAGTAAGTCGTGACTTGGACTGGGGCATCCCTGTTCCTGTAGCAGGTGCAGAAGGCAAGGTGCTCTACGTATGGTTTGACGCTCCGATAGGCTACATCTCCAACACCAAAGAACTACTCCCCGATAGTTGGGAAAAATGGTGGAAAGATGAAGATACCCGCCTGTTACATTTCATTGGCAAAGACAACATTGTCTTCCATTGCATCGTGTTTCCTGCTGTGCTCAAAGCCGAAGGAAGTTATATTCTTCCTGACAATGTGCCGGGCAACGAATTTCTGAATCTAGAAGGAGATAAAATCTCCACATCTCGCAATTGGGCGGTGTGGTTACATGAATACTTGGTTGATTTTCCTGGAAAACAGGATGTACTCCGCTACGTTCTTACTGCCAACGCACCAGAGACCAAAGACAATGACTTTACATGGAAGGACTTTCAAGCTAGAAACAACAACGAACTGGTAGCTATCTTTGGCAACTTCATCAACCGCGCCATGGTGCTTACCCAAAAATACTTTGACAATAAAGTTCCTGTTTTGGGCGAATTGACCGACTATGACCGTACTACCCTCAAGGAATTTGAAGATGTGAAAACGAATGTGGAAAAACTTCTTGACACCTTCCGCTTCCGCGATGCTCAAAAAGAAGCCATGACACTTGCTCGTATTGGCAATAAGTACCTGGCCGACACCGAACCATGGAAACTTGCCAAAACAGACATGGATCGGGTGGCTACCATCATGCACATCAGTCTACAGATTGCGGCTAATCTTGCCATTGCCTTCGAACCATTTCTTCCATTTTCGTCAGCCAAACTAAGAACTATGCTTGGAATGACATCGTTCAAATGGTCTGATCTTGGAAGGTTGGACATTCTTGTATCAGGCACTGAACTTGGCTCTGCCGAATTACTGTTTGATAAAATAGAGGATGAAACCGTTGCGCTTCAGGTTCAAAAACTATTGGACACTAAGAAAGCCAATGAAGCCGAAAATCATAAAGCTGCTCAGGTAAAAGAAAACGTTGCATTCGAAGATTTCCAGAAAATGGACATACGTGTGGGCACAGTGTTGGATTGCCAAAAGGTGCCAAAAGCGGACAAGTTGCTCCAATTCCGAATTGCAGATGGGCTACAAGACAGAACCATTCTGTCAGGCATTGCCCAACATTACCCCAACCCTGAAGAACTGATTGGCACACAAGTTTGTTTCATAGCTAACTTTGAACCGCGTAAACTGAGGGGAATTATGAGCGAAGGCATGATACTGTCAGCTGAGGATGCAGATGGGAAACTGATACTGATTCAACCTAAAAACAACGTAACCAACGGATCACAAGTGGGGTAATTGGTTGTTTGGTTCATTGGATTTATTGAGTTTATTGGGTTTATTGAGTGATTGGTTCATAGGGTTAATTGGTTAATCAGTTCATAAGGTTTACTTGTTTACCTGTCTACTCGTTTACTTGTTTACTCGTTTACTCGTTTACCTGTTTACCTGTTTACCTGTTTACTCGTCTACTCGTTTACTCGTTTACTAATAAAAAACATGAACATAGAAGAACTCCATAGCTATTGCTTATCGTTGAAAGGGGCGGAAGAAACCTTCCCTTTTGACGATACCACCTTGGTGATGAAAGTTGGCGGGAAAATGTTTGCCCTGATACCGCTCGATGCAGTGGAAACGTCTATTTCACTCAAATGCGACCCTGAGAAGGCTTTGCAACTTAGAGATGAATTCCCATGCGTTCGTCCAGGCTACCATCTTAGCAAAAAGCATTGGAACACTGTTTACATGGATGGCGCTATCAGCGAGGAATTATTGAAACAATGGATAGTGGATTCTTATGAATTAGTGATAGCTGGTCTACCCAAAAAGCAACGAGCAGAACTCTGACCAGTAATCTGCCCCTCACATTTTTTACACCTACATATCGTCATGATTACCGAATATATCTACACACATTCCCTTGAAATTTTTGGCGTTGTCACCGGACTGATGTACATCTGGTTAGAAATCAACCAACGAAATGCGATGTGGATTGTCGGATTTCTTAGCACGTCTGTCTATGTGATAATATTTGCAAGTAGCAAGCTTTACTCCGAAATGTGCCTCAATATCTATTATTGCTTGGTGAGCATCTACGGATATTGGAATTGGCGAAATGCCATACCTGCAGGTCATGGTTCAGAACCAGTAAGATATCCAATTCTTCGATTGAAAACAGGAATCATTCTTACAGCCTTATGCCTTCTTTTTTACCTGATTCTCTCTCAGGTTCTAAGACGATTTACTGATTCTGACATCCCCTATCAGGATGCACTCATCACTTCACTCAGCATCGTAGGGACTTGGATGCTGGCAAAAAAATACCTCCAACATTGGTATATTTGGATAGCGGTGAACGGATTTTCGGTGTATGTATTCTGTTGGAAGGGGCTATTCCCTACTGCACTCTTGTTTTTAATCTATTTCATCCTGTCGTGGTATGGTTTTTGGAAATGGAACAAAGGCACCATCAATCCTGTTTCTGAAACAATGAATGAC
>CANIXM010000281.1 GCA_947471245.1 Paludibacteraceae bacterium
GCAAGAAGAAAGGATTGTTAGGAGAAGAGAAATTGAGGATATTTTAAAGATACTTATTTTCATGTGTTTGCAATTTAAATTTTACTTATCATGAGAGTTTTTAGTTAGTAGAACTAAATAATGTTGTATTCTTTGTGTCAATTGCCGTCCCATTTATGGGGCGGATAAATAGGTAGAATAAGATATTGGCTTTAGCCAAACAATGAATAAAATTTGGCTAAAGCCCTGTGATTCTTTAATATTTATTCCTCAATTGAAATAAATACATCCTATCAGGTACGATCAAAACACATCATTAAATTTGCCCTACTATTTATATCATTTGAATTTAAACGTAGCTGAGATGGACGGTATTTGCTTAATGATAGACATGCTCATGGCCTTAGTTTGATCACCAGTATTGGTAAAATAAACAATTACAGGATTGGTGTTACCCAATACATTATAAACACCCAGATTGACATCTACATCTAAATTTCTGGTTTTGACAGCTTTCCATGTCAGGTTGATGTCTAGTCTCTTATAGTCAGGCCATCTAGATCCATTTCTCTCTGGATAAGCAAACACTGGATCACCATCAATGGTGTATCTCCCAGAAGGATAGGTGACAGCCCTACCTGTTTTGTAAACCCATACAGAAGAACAGCTAAACTTTTTATTGATATCATACATCACTACTACCGATAGGTCATGGGTTCTATCTAAGTCTGAAAGATACCAATTGTTGCTATTAATACCGTTTATTTGTCGCTCTGTACGCGACAAGGTGTATCCTACCCATCCCGTGAGTTTGCCTGTGTTTTTCTTAAATAATAATTCTAGTCCATAAGCCCTTCCTTGCCCAGAGAGAAGTTGTCTCTCCACGATGGGGTCATAGGCATCTGCGTGCTCCTTATAGTCTATTTCATTGTACATTTTTCGGTAATAGACTTCGGCGCTGATATCATAGTTATTCTGGATAGACCAGAAATTGCCAAATGATACAATGTCACTTATCTCAGGTTTAATATTGTTGGTATTGGCTATCCATTTTGTTTCAGGATCTATGCTGGTGGTGTTTGGATTAACCAGCTGATGTATATTCTGTGTATTTCGTGAATATCCAAGTTTTAATGACGCATTTTCGTTTACCAGATAACTGAATGTCACTCTCGGTTCGATAGACCAATAACTCTGTGCAATAGACTTTGGAGCAATCGTATCGATGATATTCTTATTGTCATCAAGTGTATAATATTTGCTACCACCCAGCGCATTGTAATTGCACACACGAGCGCCATAATTCACTCTCAAGTTGTCATTTACCTTCCAGCTATCTTGTGCAAAAAACGATACTTCTAGGGCAGCTCGCTGATTATCGTTGCCAAGTTGCTTGTCGTTTAAGGTCAATTTTCCTCCATTTATAGCTCTGTAAACTCCATCCATTCCGAATTTAATTTCATGATCTACCGACGAAAATATTTGAAAATGCTGTTTTAGATTTACATCATATATCTGATTGAAAATTTGAAGATTAATATCCGATAGTTTCACACCCAACTGTGTGTTGTAGTCTGTAAAAATTAGCGAAGTATTTGAAAATGCGTTTGACTTGAATACATGATTCCACCTAAGAGTGCCAGTCTTATTTCCAAAAGTATATTGTCCAAATTTATCCAATCCAAAAGCATCTCTGCCCAAATATCCTGAAAGATAAATCCTATCCTTGTCCGAAAAACTATAATTAAATTTGGCATTCAAGTCATAAAAATAAAGTTTTAGATCTTTGAATAGCTCGCCAGGCAAGCTGTGGATAAGCATGTCCAAATAAGTTCGTCTTCCAGCAATGAGAAATGATGACTTGCCTTTTTGAATAGGGCCTTCAAGCTTAAGTGACGAAGATATCAATCCGAGATTGGCTGTAGCACCATAATTTTCATTATTTCCATCATCCATCTTAATGTCTATAACCGAAGAGGTACGACCTCCAAACTCAGCTGGAGCCGTACCCTTGTAAACTGTAACATCCCGAATGGCATCAGAATTGAAAGTAGAAAATATCCCAAAAGCATGAGCAGGATTAAACACCGTGGCTTCATCCAGCAGGATAAGGTTCTGGGTGACATTACCTCCACGTACCGAAAAACTGGTTTGATTGCCACCTGTCTTAATCCCTGGAAGCAACTGTATGGATTTGATAATGTCTCTTTCGCCAAAGAAAACTGGCAGTTTATTCGCAGTAAGTGTGCTTAAGTGATTGGTGCCCATCTGTGGTTCGGCTACCTTTTCTCTGTCTGCTCTCACCACCACCTCATCCAGGGTGTTTTCAGCCGGTTCGAGTTTGATTTTTAGCTTCTTATCTGCATTTAGGTCAATATGAGCATGATAATTTCTATACCCCATGTATCTGACAGTGAAGTCATATTCTCCACTAGGTAGGGTCAATGCAAAATAACCATAAGAGTTTGTAGTTTTACCTATTGTAAACTTACAGTTTTCTCGCTGTATCACTATCGAGCTCTCATTATTCTCGTTAGATTTCAGCCCTTTACAGTTCTGCCCAGAGATTAATACAGATGCCCCAATCAGGGTTTCTCCATTGGTACCATCGGTTACATATCCACTGATAGAATGAGTTTGAGCCGTCAAGGTCAGCTGGGAAAACCAAATGAGCAGCAGAAAAGTAATAGTCAGAAATTTTCGATTCTGTCGTGACGAATCTAGTGTCATAAATTACTAATTTGGAATTATTAATCGAATGTTATTGTTGTTTTAAGAAGAATATATTTTTACAATATGCTGATTACTAATCTACAACAAATGACATATTGTACATATTATTCAAACATTGTGCCAAAATCTACACCTCGAGGATGACCTTAATTGCCACGTCCCCAAGGTGTAGTTATGAATCATAAGTCAATATTCCTATTGAACTTTGTGTTTCACCATTTGCTTAACTTTTGGAAAAAGCAAACTAATGGTGTCTCTGTAATTCGAGTATTCAAATTTCATACCAGCAGGTATGTTATTTGTTAAAGAAACACTCCTGTCGGAATGAGCATACAATACAGTCTCTGTCCAACCAGAATTTATCTTGTAGTCCAATATATTATAACCGTACGTACCCCAAAAACATCCAGTATAAGAACGTTTAACGGAAAACGGCTTTATGGTGGAATAGAAAAATAAACTTGTACCTCCTGCAGACCCTGAACTTTCTTTAATAGTTTTAAATATTATCCCAACTTGCTTCCCACTTTTAAAAGCATACATCCGATAAAAACTGACATATTTTGATTTTCTATCCTCTACAGAACGAGGAAATGGAAAGACATCCTTTGCAAGAAGGTCTGTTGTATTTACCCCTAAAGTATCCGATTCGTTAAGAATGGCTTGCATATTCATAGTAAATTCTCCATTTGAACCCACTTTACAAGTACCAAGCTTATTAATGTCGTTACCATTACCATTTTCACCAGACACCCTAAGTTCATCACATTCTCCATGATAATTATCAATTACTCCTGACAAGGTCAATTTAGTGGGGTCTTGAACTATTTCTCCACCTTTGTTTAGGTTGTTGATCTCATTGTTTAACTGATTACAGCTACTTAGTAGTAAACTGGCACTTGCTACTACC
>CANIXM010000282.1 GCA_947471245.1 Paludibacteraceae bacterium
GTTTTTATTTATTTTTATAACCATTAGTTATGATTTCCCCACGAAAACCATTGAGATACATTAATAGAGAAATTACTTGGTTGTTTTTCAACAACAGAGTGTTGCAAGAAGCCTTCAATCCAGAAGTCCCACTGCTTGAACGACTTAGATTTTTAGGAATTTATTCCAATAATATGGATGAGTTTTATCGTGTAAGGGTAGCCACTTTGCGCAGATTGGAAGAACTCAATATCCGATTACAAGCTACTAAAGAAAAACCTGACGTCATCCTCAAAAAGATAGCCAAGATGACAGCAGCCATGCAACCCAAATTTGAGGCTGCATTTGATGCCATTGTTGAAGATTTGAAGCGAGAAAATATTTCATTGCTAGATGAAACACAACTCTCGCCAGCACAAGAAGAATTCGTGAGATGTTTTTATGAGACTCAATTGTTGGACTCCATTACCCCTATCATACTTTACAAAAATACCACATTCCCTGAGTTGGCCGATGATAGGATTTACTTAGCCGTAAAGTTACATTCTGACTTCAAACCCAAGGATAAACTCTTTGCCCTGATTGAGGTGCCAAGTGCAGAGTTTTCTCGATTTCTAGAGCTTCCTTCCAATGTTGAATGTCAGGCGTGTAAATCTATAATCCTACTTGATGATGTGATTAGACTGTGTCTTTCTGAAATTTTCAAGAGTTTACCATATGATATGCATGAAGCATATACCGTAAAAATAACACGTGATGCTGAGATGGATATCGAGTCCGAATTTGGTGAAAGTCTCGTGGATAAGGTCTCTAAAGGTATCAAAAGTCGCCGATTTGGGGAGCCTCTCAGATTTGTGTACGACGAGGAAATGCCAACTGATTTGAAAAATTTCATTCTTAAGAAAATGGAATTTAAAAAAACCGATGCTATCATTGCTGGTGGTCGCTATCACAATTTTAAAGATTTCATTGGTTTCCCAAGTCTGGGAAGAACCGACCTGGTGTACCAGCAACAAGCGCCTCTTTCTAACCCAGAAATTAAGAATTCGAGGTCTGTATTAGAGGCAGTTCAACGTAACGACCTTTTTCTTCATTATCCCTATTTTGGATTTTCGCAATATGTTCAGTTACTTCGTGAAGCAGCCATTGATGCCGAGGTTCTGGGTATAAACATCACGCTTTATCGCATGGCCAAGCGCTCCAAAGTAGCTCGCGCACTCATCTATGCTGCAAAGAATGGTAAACAAGTAACCGCCGTGGTGGAACTCCGTGCACGATTTGACGAAGAGCACAACATCTATTGGGCTACCAAAATGCAGGAAGCAGGCGTTAACGTGATTTTCGGGGTGGAAGGACTCAAAATTCACAGCAAGCTCACCCTTATCAGAATGAAGAAAAACAAAGGTGTAGCAGCCATCAGCACTGGTAATTTCCATGAAGGAAATGCTACTGTTTATACCGATTTCACTCTGTTCACTGCCAATAACAACATCGTTTCAGAAGTGGCTAAGGTGTTTGACTTCATTGACCATCCGTTCCAAAATCCAAGATTTTCGCACCTGTTGGTTTCGCCACAAGAGATGCGCCGGAAATTGTATGGACTCATTACCACCGAAATTCATAATGCCAAAAAAGGACTGCCTGCATTCATCAAGTGCAAAATCAATCACATTACAGATCAACCCATCATACTAAAACTCTATGAAGCAGCCAAAGCAGGTGTGAAAGTTCAGCTTATCATTCGTGGTATGACTTCCATAGTCCCCAATCAAAAAGAGCTAAAAGGCAATATGGAAGTAGTGAGCATTGTGGACAAATACTTGGAGCATGCCCGGATTTTTATTTTTTGCAACAACAATGATCAAAAGTACTATATCTCATCGGCCGACTGGATGCGACGTAATCTGGATGGTCGGATAGAAGTGGCGGTTCCGATTTATGACAAAAGAATTCAATCCGAACTCAATACCATCGTTGAATATGGACTGAGGGATAATGTGAAATCGAGAATTGTGGAGGAACATGGTGAAAACGAGTTTAAAAAATCAAACGAACCCCCTTTCCGATCACAGTTTGAATTGTATGAATATTATTTAGCCCAACAAAAAGAAATATTAACTGATAAGGAATCCATCAATTAGTATTTATCTCTATCTTTATCCCCAATATTATTGACTAAGTCTGTTTGCATGTTGCAATCACTTGTCAAGGTTTAAACGAAAAATGATGAAATTAAGAAAAGTTGCCGCCATTGATATTGGCTCCAATGCTGTACGACTGCTCATCAACAGTGTACATGCAGAGGGTGAAAAAATTGTAATGAAGAAGATTCTGTTACTGAGACTGCCACTTAGACTGGGAGAAGATAGTTTCTCTCTGGGGAAACTGAGCGAAGTGAGTGAAAAGAAACTGATAAAATTGATGAAGTCATTCCGCTATCTGATGGATATTCATGAAGTAGAGGATTATAGAGCTTGTGCCACCGCTGCTATGCGAGAAGCAAAAAATGGCAAGAAAATTGTAGAAAAGATTTTTGAAAAGACAGACTTAAATATTGAGATTATCAGCGGCAGTGAAGAGGCAAAAATGATCTACGAAAGTCATATTGCAGATCAGTTGGATCCATCCAAAAACTATTTGTATGTCGATGTAGGTGGCGGTAGTACTGAGATATCTCTCATTAAAGATGGCGATTTGGTCAAGTCGCATTCCTTCAATATCGGCACTGTGCGTATGCTCAGAGGGAAAGTCAAAGACAGCGAACGCACCAAAATGCACAAATTCTTAGCAGAAATTACTGCCGAATTTGCTCCGCATGAAATCATTGGTTCGGGAGGAAATATCAACAAGCTATCAAGACTATCCACTTCCAATAAAGTAAAACGCATTAGTCTAAAACAGATTGTGAAACTGAATGCAGAACTGTCTGTGTTGTCAGTAGAAGATAGAATGCTCAAATACGAGCTGAATCCTGATAGGGCTGATGTGATTGTTCCAGCATCCGAAATATACATTGACGTGGCTACTCGAGCCAATATCAATAGTTTTTTTGTTCCAGCTTTTGGACTTGTAGATGGCATAGCACATCAGCTGTCCTACAAAATCCCGATGGACGAATTAATTGACAATTAGAGTAAATACTTAAAATTAAAATAATTATGGAAGAAAAATGTTGTGAACCGAAAGAAAAATGTAATTGTGGCCCTAACTGTAATTGCAAATGCAACTGTGGTTCTAACTGTAGTTGTAAATGCAACAGTGGTTCTAATCGTTATAGCGCCAATGCATCAGGTGGTGCGGTGTATGGACTAGGATTTATTGGAGCTGCCGTGTACTTTATTTCTCATGCCGCTACTTTTTGGATGGGCGTTTTGGGATTTATTAAAGCAATGGTTTGGCCAGCATTCTTGGTCTATGAAGCATTGAAGGCTTTGGCAGTGAATTAGCCAATGACTCTTATTTTTACATTATACGCCAGTGGAGTAATTTGCTGGCGTTTGATGTATAAAAGTGTCTGTTTATCAATGGTTAATGTGGATTAGTCAATGCTTGAATATGAAATCAAAAAGTCAAAGCTAGCCTTGGCTATGCAAAAAATTAACAGTAATTTTGATCAACATTTCTCAAA
>CANIXM010000283.1 GCA_947471245.1 Paludibacteraceae bacterium
GATGGACCGCCTTGTTTGTGAAAACAGGGCGGTTCTGTTTTAATTAACTGGCGGCTGATAACTACCTGTATTTGCATCCCAGTGGAAATTGATGATTTTTTTTGTTGTTTTGGAAGAAGTTTTTTCTTTTCCAGAGAAATGTTTTGTTACTCCTTCACACGCCTTTGATTGCAATTGTAAATCGTAATAACCATTTGTTTGTTTGGGAAGAATTCTAACAATACTATTTACTTCCTCAAAATAGGCTCTTCTTCCTACTTCATTCTCCATTTCATCTGAACCAGGATATGAATAAAAGCAACTTTCTAAGTTCATTGGTTGTGCAAAAATACAATTTAAACTATAAGATTTTTTAGATTGATTGTATTCATTTTTATAAAGCAGTAACACATTAGAATCTACTGCTCCAGAAGCAAATGGTTCGTGTCGATTAAATCGAATTCCAAATGCATATTCAGTATTAGATATCTGATATTTTGCAAAATCAAATTCAGGATAACTTCTATAATCTTCCCACATTTCTTTATAATAAATAATGGTCGAATCAGAAGTCGGATCTTGGTAATCTGATATTAAGGTATGATTACAGTCAATTTTCTGATTTGACACATCATCGGATATAGATACCAATTTCAGTCCATCAGAAATATCGATCATCCCCACAAACAATTTTTCATTCTTGTCCAATTCACTGGAATCACCTGTTAATTCATTAACTCTATTGTTACTTATACTAAATCGCATCAAAACAATGTACATGTTTTTTCGATAATTCCATTTTTGAATTATTGCCAAATTGGAGATATCATAATCCAAGATTTTCTCTCTTAACTTTTCTCTAAAAAGCCTAGTTATTTCTAATGTGTCAATATTTTCATCCTGGTCTGTTTGAACAGTTATTGAATCCTTTTTGACATTATTGTCTTGTTTATGGGCTTTACCTGTACATGCTGTCAATGCAATTAATAGCAAAATTCGTACTGTTTGTCGCATCATTTAAATTTAATCTAGAGGTTTATACATTTTGGCTTTTGCATCCCAGTGGAAATTCATCTTCCAATTCTTTGGATATTTATCGCCCATATTATTGACATATTTCTTTTTTCTTACTTGAATATCGTAGAATCCGTTGTGTTGAGAGGGTAGGAGACATAAAATATTTTCACCTTCCCATTCGTCATGATAATGATCTTCACAGCCTGGTTCAAAACAGGCACGATAGAATTCATAGAATTTCATTGGTTGAGCGAAAACACATTTAATTTTATCCATATCCCCAAAGACATTCGTCTCATTTCTGAAAAGCAATAAAACGAAATATCCATTTCCACCACCACTAAAACCATTCCAAGCCTCAAACCGAATTCCAAACGCAAATTCATCTTTGGATATTTGGAATTTATGAAAGTCAAATCTGGGGCAGTTCCGATTTAAATCGGTATCACTTGAGAATTGATTAAGTCTATAATCAATCTCTGATTTATCAACATCATCTCCTTCTTCATTCCAAGGATAATGAATTAAAGTATGATTCCAATCAATTTTCATGTTTGAAAGATTATCTGAAATGGAAATTATTTTTAAATCACTCGACGCATCAATCATACCTACAAATAGTTGCTCATTATCAATTGAGTAGTCAGCATCTTCATCTGGCATTGATTTTATCACAGCGATATAAGTGTCTTTACGGAATTTCCATTTTTCTATTCCAATTAAAACTGTGTTTGGGTTTTTCACCCAGTGATTAAACAAGTTTATAATTTCTTCCTTTGAACTGTTCTTTGGTAAATTTATATTTTCTTCTTCTTCAGATTTGGTTTCACTTTCTAGCTTTTGAGCATTTTCAATCTTACTCATTTGTTTCCTGTTTTTTTCCTTCTTTTGTTTTTTCGAATTACCTACACATACAGTAGATATAAAAATTATAGCTACAATAATTAATTTCAAATTGATGTTCTTCATGACATTGAATTTTATTGATTCGAATTTCCTGATTATTATTAATACGTTCTAATTTTTCATTTCAATTATTATACCAATAATTGAAATATGCATTTAAAATTTGAAATGCGTTTTTCTTATAATTTATATTATGTAAAATAGATTTATTAGCTTTGTGAGAGCCCTTATATTCTACCTCCTTTGATACTTTGAGAATTGCATATTTAGAGTAACTTTGCAGTCCAAACAAAAAAATGAAATTATAATGAGCCAAGAACCAAAATGCCCCAAGTGTGGAATGGAAAATACATACTATGATTCTTCCATCGAATTGTGGGTTTGTCCAGATTGTAGTCATGAGTTTAGTAACAATGTGAACGACGAACAAATTCAAGATTTAACTCCTAGAGATAGTAATGGTGCTGAACTGATGGATGGTGATAGCGTGACGCTAATCAAAGATTTGAAAGTGCGTGGTTCATCACAAGTGCTGAAACGTGGCA
This sequence comes from Paludibacteraceae bacterium, assembly GCA_947471245.1. GTDB lineage: Bacteria > Bacteroidota > Bacteroidia > Bacteroidales > Paludibacteraceae > Paludibacter. The sequence continues at coordinate 2,448 of CANIXM010000283.1, forward strand.
CCAAAGTAAAGTCTATCCGATTGACCGATGATCCTGAAGAAGTGGATTGCAAAATTGAAGGAACGGCTATTGTGCTGAAAACCTGCTATTTGAAAAAGGGATAAATCTCAAACAATTTCATCCTTATACGATAAAAGCCAATTAATCAATTGATTAGTTGGCTTTTATCATGTTGTGCTGCTTATGTTTTTAATAACACTCTCCTATTGTCACTAGTAAAAAACTCAAATCCAATGGCTTTTACGAAAACGAATTACAACTAAAAGTGAAAGCGTCAATGAAATTGCAATAATGAGCGGAAATGTCCATTCCGAATTGCCAAATGGTACTGGCACATTCATCCCAAATAAACTGGCAATCAATGTTGGAATCATCAAAATGATGGATATGAGAGTCAGTTGTTTCATAACAATATTCAGATTGTTTGAAATAACTGAAGCAAAAGCATCCATCATGCCACTCTGAATATCCGAATAGATTTGAGCCATCTCAAGTGCTTGCTTATTTTCAATTATGGCATCTTCCAATAAATCTTCATTTATTTCCGTTGTGATTTTTCTGGAATTGCGGAGTCTTGCCAATACTATTTCATTTGCTTTGATGGATGTGATGAAATACACCAAGCATTTCTCCATTTTCAACAATTTATTTAGTTCCTTATTCTTGATAGATTTTTCAAGATCTTGCTCTATCAAATCAGTCATTTGGTTTATTTGCTTCAAATACTTTGAATAAATATTTCCTGACCTCAAGAATAGTCTTAGCACGAAACTGATACTGTCAGAAATATGCGTGTATTGTTCTCTCAGTATATTTGGCTGACCTATGGGTAGTACCTCGTTCTCTTGTAAACAAATGGTTATGGTGAGGTTTTCTTTAATGATAATGCCTAATGGCATAGTGTTGTATGGAACACCATTGTTTTTGACTTCGAATGGAATTCTTAAAATGATAAACGTCCATTCATCTTCAAATTCGATACGTGGTCTTTCGTCTTGATCTAAAGCATCGGTAATTAACTCAACTGGGATTTCATTCTCAATTGCAAGTTTTTCAATTTCTAATTGGGTAGGATTAAGTACATTTACCCAGCAGTTCTGCTTTGGCTCGTCTATTTCACTATACCCACCA
>CANIXM010000284.1 GCA_947471245.1 Paludibacteraceae bacterium
ATCTTTTCCTCTTGCGTATAGCCGCTTACTTCGATGAGTTCCATGCGGTCGAGCAACGGACGAGGGATGGAGCTCAGGTTATTGGCAGTAGCGATAAACAAGACTTTGGACAGGTCGAAATCCACGTCAAGGAAATTGTCATGAAACGCCATGTTTTGCTCTGGATCCAACACTTCCAGCAATGCCGACGACGGATCACCTTTGTAGTCAGAAGTGATTTTATCTATCTCATCCAGCACAAACACAGGGTTGGCCGATTCGGCTTTTAATATATTTTGCATGATTCGCCCTTGCATAGCACCGATGTAGGTACGGCGGTGTCCACGTATCTCTGCTTCATCGTGCAGTCCACCGAGCGACATACGCACATATTTCCTGTTGAGTGCAGCGGCAATGGATTTCCCCAAAGAAGTTTTACCCACTCCCGGAGGGCCATATAGACAGATGATGGGCGACTTCATATCACCTTTCAGCTTCAATACTGCCAAGTGTTCGATGATCCTATCCTTGACTGTATCCATGCCAAAGTGGTCTTTGTCCAGCACTTTTTTGGCATGCTTGAGGTTAAAGTTGTCGGTGGTGTATTCATTCCATGGCAAACTGAGCATGGTCTCAATGTAGTTCAGCTGTGTGGAAAAATCAGGTGAATGCTGACTCATGCGCTCTAGTTTCTTCAATTCTTTGTCAAAAATCTTAGCAGTAGCTTCTCCCCACTTCTTCTCTTCGGCACGTTTTCGTAGTTCTACCACTTCCATTTCTGGCGAATTACCACCCAACTCATTTTGAATGGTTTTCATCTGTTGCTGTAGGAAATACTCACGTTGTTGTTGGTCTATCCCTTCTTTGGCTTTGTTTTGAATGGACATTTTGATTTCGAGCAACTGCGATTCTTTGTTGAGCAATTCCAGCAACTGGTATCCTCTGTCCATCACATTGTTTATCTCCAGCATGCGTTGCTTCTCATTCACATTCAGCCCAAAGTTCACGCACACATAATTGATAAGAAACACTGGATTTTCAATGTTGCGAATGGCAAATCCCATTTCGGGCGACATGGCACCTGAGTCATTGATGATATTGATAGCCAAGTCTTTGATGGAAGACACCAAACCTAGAAACTGTTCATCGCTGGTTTCGGGCACACTGTCTTCTGCCAAATCGATGATAGCTTTCAGATATGGTTTGGTACTTTCCAACTCCCGAATCGAGAAACGGTTTTTCCCTTCGAGAATGACAGTGGTGGTATTGTCAGGCATTTCCAACACACGAATAACCTTTGCCACTGTACCCATCTGGTATAGTTGTTCCAAATTGGGGTCATCCAACTTCTTATCCACCTGCGAGCATACGCCGATAAGGGTTTGATTTTCGTTGGCTTCACGCACCAATTTTAGTGATTTAGCACGAGCCACCGAAACAGGGAGTAGCACACCAGGATAAAGCACCATGTTGCGAAGTGGAAGGATGGGTAGTACATCACCAGAGTTGATATCTACTTCTGTAGATTGACCATCGAGCGAAATAATTGGAAAAATATCAGTAGATCCTATCATGTCATCAGAAAATAAATTGTCAAAAGGGTTTCTCATTGATTGTTTTGTTTGCTGTCAATATGTCACATTTTATGACTGAATAATGTAATACCATCCAATCATAATTTCATGCAACAATTAACCAGCTGTAAATAAGTAGTTTTTGGAAAATGCGTTTTGTGGAGTAATGTTATTTCAATAGCTGTGCCAATAGATAAATACTGAAAATTCGTCAGTAAAAATGGGTGAACCACAAAAGGCACAAAAAATTGAATGAAAAAATTAGCCCCCTAATTAGCTTCGCTGACCGTTGGTTCCCCCGAGGGGGACTTTAAGGGAAGATTAGTAATGCTTAATCATTGACTACGTAGATTTTCAATTCACATGTGTGTCCTAAATTTTCATTTGGGACATGCGTGTTTCAAGTGAATATTCAACCACATAGGTACATAGGAGACAATAGAAAGTTTGTGTGATTCTTGCTAGATTTGCTATGTATCTATGTTGGCTATGTGGTTATAAATTAGTGTTCATTTGTGCTTTTTGCGTGTTTTGCGTTCCAACATTGAATATTAACCACATAGGTACAATTGAATGCCGTAGGTATTCCATGTTAATAGCATGGATGTTGACAAATCCCCATTCGACCCCATCGGGGTCGTACCTGACCATTAATCGTTTGTGCTATAAATATATGAACCCGAGGGGTTCCATTATTTGGCGTTCTTTTGTGTCTTTTGTGGTTTAAAACCCTTTAAAGAACTTTAAAATTACTGTTTGAAATTCTGCCCAAATGATTTGCCTGTCATCTCATCAACTTTTATCACCCACACAGCCACATTCTTCACAGCTGGAGCAGAAAACTTAAACTCTCTGTCCGAGTAGTTTTTCATAAACAACTTCAGTGCAGCTTCCTTTTCATCCATGTCTTCAATAAACTGGATTTTACCCCTGCACATCACACTTTTGGACTGCATGCTGTAGCTACAAGCCACATCAGGATGTTGATAAAGCAGTTTACCTCCAGAACAAAATGTGATGCACACCCTGTTGTCCGATTCTATGAGCCGAATGTGCTTTCCTTCGGAGGCTGAATGAAGAATGATCGTGCCGTCATTATACCCAAAATTCATGGGCAACACATAAGGACTTCCATCCTTATCCACCAAGCCTACAAAACATATATCGCATTGAGCAATAACGTCTTCCATTGTTGCTCTGTCAGTAATAATACTTGTTCTCATCTAGTATAAAAATTGTGGGTACAAAGGTAATAAATAATGAACAACAATGTGGAAAATATGTTTCGATTAATACCCATTATGTAGAGTTCCGAACACATGGCAACCATCAAGAGCAAAATTGAAATTGGAACTCAATCGCTTCATGGTTGGCAATAGTTTTTATACCTTTGCCCCGAATAATGAATCATCATCATTTCACATTTAAATTTGGAACCTCAACCTAACCTATTTCAACGAATCCGAAGCTCCGTCCTACTGGCACTTCCTAAGTCTGGCGCAACAATATGGTGGTTGCTTAAAGTCATCATTCCCATCAGTATGGCAGTGACACTGCTGTTGCATTTCGGCATTATTGCCTATTTCGCCACGTGGGTTTCGCCTATATTTTCTATTGTCGGACTACCCGGAGAAGCTGCCATCGTATTTATAACCAGCACCTTCCTAACGCTTTATGCTCCCATTGCTATCATTGCATCTTTATCCATGAGCATGCGAGAAATCACCATTCTTGCCACGATGTGCCTTATTTCACACAATTTATTTGTGGAATCGGCCATACAGAAAAAAACGGGTTCATCGGCACTCATCATGTTTTCTACTCGCGTCATCACTTCATTTGTGGCTGCACTGCTGTTGAACTGGGCATTACCGCATCAAATTGGCAAAGAGGCCATTCACAGTCACCACCTAGTGACTCACACTCTCACGCAACTTCTAAGCACATGGGCAGTAGACACAGCAGCGCTTAGTGTGAAAATGTCATTAATCATCACATCATTGATGATTCTTCA
>CANIXM010000285.1 GCA_947471245.1 Paludibacteraceae bacterium
ATTTGCCTTCGGCGATAGCGTCTTCGTGCCTTTGTGTCTTTGTGTTCAAAAAATATTTTATCAAACGCCGCATGCGACCTCTTTAATTATCAATTATCAATTATCAATTATCAATTATCAATTATCAATTTTTTTCTTACCTTTTTTGGTTTTAATTTCATTCTTTGGTTTCACCCACCTAATTCGTTAAGAACCTTTATTTCTTTTGCTTTTATGCCATTTAATTCATTTAAATATTTATTTTTCCCACCATATTACCCATGAACTGTTTTCTCTATAAACTTTTATGAAGATAGTTGATGATTTGATTGTACATCCGATTTCGACTACTATTGTCCATATTCTCAATGCTTTTGTCCACGAAGAGCTGTAGATCCACTATCTTATTGGTCGATTGTAGTTTGTTGACGTATTGCATGGAGTGTTGTACCTGTTCGTTTGGCTCTGCTGTGCAGTGCATGATAAGTATCTTTCCTTCTGCTTTTTCTGCATTTAGAATCGTAGATGTTTGTTCATAGCCTCTGAAGTTTTCTTTGGCGTTGCGTAGGTATCGCTCTGCAAATGTTGCATTGTAGAGTCTTAGGTCGGTGATTGGATTGACAACTATGGCTACTTTGAATAGTTTGTCTCCTGAATTCATGGCTGTAAGTGCCACCATACCACCATATTTAAAGCCGATTAAAGCCATTTTGTCTTTGTCAATGAAGGATTTTGAACCCATGTATTTGGCAAGGTCAGCTAATTCTTTTGCTTCCACTACTGCGGGTTGACCGTGAGTGGATTTGCCAAATTCAGCACCACGTCCGTCGGTGCCACGTGTATCTACACTCACCACCACATATCCTTCATTGGCCAGTGCATTTTCCCATCCGTAATTCCAGGTGTCGAGCACATTTTGCTTTAGCGTGTTGCAGTTGATTAGGCACACTACAGGGTATTTCGTATTGCTGTCAAAGTTGGAAGGTTTAATCATCCAGCCGTTCAGTTTGATGTTTTCAGCGGTGGTGATATTGAATAGTTCCTTTTTGGGGAGGTTCATTGCTTTTACTTTTGCTAGCAAACTATCATTATTTCCAAGTTCTCGAGAAGTGGCATTGTTTACACTTTTAAGAATGAAAGCAGTTGGTTTTTCCAAACTCGAAAACTGATCTGTATAATACGTGTAATTGGCGTTAAATGTGAGATGATGTGTGCCACGTCCGTCGGTAATTCTAGTTTTTTTACCTTTATTGTCCATAATGTATCCATCACGTTGAAGGGCTGATGTTTCACTAGATTGGTAATAAAGATTCTTTTTTGATTCGTCATAGGCATATACTTCGGTTATGTCCCAGTTGCCTTTGGTGAGTTGTTTTTTCATGATGCCAGTCATGTCGTATAGATAGGCATGACGATAGCCGTCTTGATCGCTGAGTGCTATAAAACTTTGATTGTCAGTTAAAAAACGTGTTGAGGCTACCAGTCGGTAATCGATGTATCGCTTGTCTTCTTGTTTTAGGATGATGTTGCACAACGTAGAACGCGAATTGGCAACAATTAGATCCAGCACATTCTGGTTTCTGTTGAGTTTGTAAATGGCTAGCTGGTCAGGCGAGCTGGTGAAAAGTATGCGTGGAATGTAAAAGTCTTTATCCGCATCGGGTAGTTTCATGGTTTTGATAGACTTGTAAAATTCATCATACACACACACACTCAGTTTTGATATGTTTTCACCTGGTTTTGTGTATTTGATTTTTTTGAAAGTGGGGTAGAGGCTCATTTCATTTTTATCTACATTGCTGTTGTAGATTGGAAATGTGTATTCTGGCACGTCCGTTTCGTTGAATTTTACGAATGCAAGTTGCTTACTGTCTGCACTCCATGTGTAGTATCTGCGTGTTTTGAATACCTGTTCTTGCACCCAGTCAGGTGTTCCGTTGATAATGCTTCCTACTTGTCCATCAGTGGTGATGGCTGTTTCGGTATGAAAGTCCAGTTTGTAAAGAAATAAATTGTTGTTGCGGCTAAAGGCTATGTATCTGCTGTTGGGTGAGAAGAGTGGCATCTCCTGTGGACCACCTTCTGACAGCGATTCAAGTGTTTCTTGTCTGGTGTCGTATATGTAATAGTTGGCTGTAAAGCCCCATTTACTTTGCGGTTTGACATTGGTGTAAACCATGACTTTCAACTCGTCAGGACTTATCTCATAGCCATCAAATGATTTTATGGGCGAATTCTTTAACCGCCTGATGGCGAATATTGTATCCACCATTTTTCCATTTTTGTAGCTGTATTTTATTACTGCATTGTTATTAACCATCAACGTGTAATTCTCACCATCAGCCATTGTTCTGGGCATGGGTATGGTGTTTGATTTCAGCTTTCCGTCGAGAATGTCGTATAGAGAAGTCGCATAAGTGAAAGAGATACAAAGCGTTAGAACGCAAGAAAATAGGATTCGTTTCATATTGATTTTTTAGAGAAAAGACAAAAAAAAGACAAAAGACAAAGGACAAAAGTCGAAAGACAAAGGACATTAGACATTAGACATTAGACTTTAGACATTTGACTTTAGACGAATGTCAAAGGACTTTATGCAAAAATAAGCCAATTATTTGATAGCCTAATGATTTAGATTGTTTGTTTTAATTCAATTAACAATTGGCACAGGGCAAACTCACAGTGAAACATGTTCCCACCTCTTTTTGAGTGGTAAAGGTGATGGTGCCACCTGCCACTTCGATGATGTTCTTAGAAATGGACAGTCCAAGTCCCATTCCAGTACTTTTGGTGGTAAAGTTGGGTACGAAAAGTTTATCTACAATTCTTGGGTTTATCCCAGTGCCATTATCTTGGAATGAGATTTCAACAGTTTGGGCCTTTTTTATCAAGCTCACTTGTATCTTACCTTCTTTATTTTCAGGGATGGCTTGAATGGCATTTTTTAGTAGGTTGTTGAACACTTGTATTAATTGTTCGGGATCTGCATTTACCATTAGTTCTTCATCTGGCATATCTGCGGTAATTAATATCTTCTCATTGTTGTGTTTGAATAGTTCAATCACTGAGTTCAGTCTGGAAGTCAGTTCAATCTTTTCAAACTTAGCTTCAGGCATTTTGGCAAAATTGGAAAAAGTGCCTGCTATCTTGGATAGGTTATCTATTTGTTCTATAAGTGTTTTAGTCGATTTTACAAAATAATCTTCAAAGCTTTCGTCGCCCATTTGTTTGGTGCGTTGAAGCTGCTGGATGGTTAGCTTCATGGGTGTAAGTGGGTTGTTGATTTCGTGAGCCACTTGTCTAGCCATGAGTTTCCATGCCGATTCACGTTCTGATTGAGCAAGTAGTCTGGCACTTTGTTCTAGTTCGTCCACAGTCCGGTTATACTGACTCACCAATTGTCCGATTTCATCTTTTTGGGTGTATTCAATTTTTTCGTTTCGTCGTCCAAGTTGCATTTTGCTTAGTTTGTTTTCTAAAATAATAAGTGGTGCTGATAGCTGACGACCAATGAATAGTGTCATGAAAATGACCAACAGCGTAATGACAATGTAAATTTGAACAATCACTGATAGAAATTCTTC
>CANIXM010000286.1 GCA_947471245.1 Paludibacteraceae bacterium
AATAACTTTCATTTGTTCGTCAAATGCTAATCCATCTTGACTGTAGTAGCCAAATACTACAGTTTCTCCCACATCGAAATTGCCACTATCAGGTTTAACTTCACCTAGTAGCATTTTTAGGTAGGTGGATTTTCCAGTACCGTTTTTACCTACTATACCCATTTTTTCAAATCGAGCGAAGTTGTAGTAGTAATTGTCCAATATTTTGAGATCGCCATAAGATTTGGTGATATATTTGGCTTCAAAGATTTTGGATCCGAGGTAACTTGCTTTCACGTCAAGTTGGACTTTGTCATTGTTTCGACGAAGCTTAGCACGCTCTTCAATGTCATAGAATCGCTCGATGCGTGATTTGGACTTGTGAGAACGGGCTTGAGGCTGACGCCGCATCCATTCCAATTCGGTTTTATAAATATTGGCTGTGCGTTCCGACTCACTGTTTAGGCTTTCAATCCGCTCTTGACGTTTTTCGAGGTAGTAGCTATAATTACCGTTGTATTGAAATATGGATTGGTGGTCAATCTCCAAAATGTGTGTACACACTCGGTCAAGGAAGTAGCGATCATGTGTCACCATGAGCAGTGCCATGGATGAGCGTCTGAGAAATTCTTCGAGCCATTCCACCATCTCTAGGTCAAGGTGGTTGGTGGGTTCGTCAAGGATTATCAAGTCAGGCTCGCAGATTAATACGTTGGCAAGAGCTACACGTTTGAGTTGTCCACCTGATAGTTGACCAATTTGTTGGTCGAAGTTGGTGATTTTTAATTTGCCGAGTATCTGCTTGATGCGTGTTTCATAATCCCAGGCTTTGTGTAGGTCCATTCGGCTAAGAATTTCGTCAAGACCATTTTGATCCTCTGAAAGCATGCAGCGCTCGTAGTCAGCGATGGTTCTCACGGAGTCATTGTCTGACTTGAGGCATGCATCCAGTACGGTGAAGGTTTTAGGGTAGTCGGGGGATTGTTCCAAATACCCGATTCGCAGGTCTCGTTTGAACGAGATATTGCCACTATCATAGTCTTCCAGGTCAGCTAAGATGTTTAAAAGCGTTGTTTTTCCTGTCCCGTTTTTGGCAATTAGAGCCACACGTTGATTGTCCGAAATGCCAAAGGAAATGTTTTCAAAAAGTAGATTGTCACCAAATGATTTGGTGAGGTTTTCCACTTGTAAATAACTAATCATGTTTTTTTTATTTAGCCACAAAGATAACTATTTTTATTCAACATCTTTTTTTAACTTTGCGTAGAAACCAATAACATCAAATATAAAAACGTAAACGTATGAAAAGTTTAAAAGGAACACAAACAGAAAAGAATTTGTTGATTTCATTTGCAGGTGAAAGTCAAGCTCGCAATCGCTACACAATGTTTGCCGAAGAAGCAAAGAAAGCAGGATTTGAACAAATAGCAGCTATATTTTTAGAGACAGCAGAGCAAGAAAGAGAACATGCAAAGAAGTTTTTCAGTTATTTGGAAGGAGGCCCTGTAGAAATTACAGCGACTTATCCAGCGGGAATAGTAGGTACAACTGCTGAGAATTTGAAGGCTTCAGCAGAAGGAGAAAACGAAGAGTGGACAGATGCATATCCACATTTTGCAGAGGTGGCCGACGCTGAAGGATTTGCGAATATCGCAGCCACTTTCCGAAAAATTGCAGCAGTGGAAGCAGAACATGAAAAGCGTTATCTCAAACTTTTGGAAAGAGTAGAAAAAGACCAGGTGTTTTCTCGTGAAGAAGAAACCTCATGGCAGTGTCGTAATTGTGGCCATGTGCATGTGGGCAAAGATGCACCAAAAGCTTGTCCTACTTGCGCACATACTCAAGCTTACTTTGAAGAGGAAAAACAAAACTATTGAATTGACTTGAAATTTAACGTTTTAAATTCTTAAATAACAGTCGCTGTTTGCTCAGAAATAGCGGCTGTTTTGTGTCTTTTTAGTACATTTGTACCCAAAATAATGAAGCATACTGAATTACGCCTAACCGCTGACGGCTCGCATACGCTATATGTTCAAACCTGGGATGAAACCTATCATTCACATCATGGTGCAATTCAGGAATCGGAACATATTTTTATTGACCGAGCATTGCGACATTGCGATAAAAAACAGATCAGCGTTTTTGAAGTTGGGTTTGGCACTGGACTGAATGCATTCCTCACACTGGAAGCGGCAGTCAAGCAAGATCTAAAGATTAGGTACGAAACATTGGAGCTGTTCCCCATTCCGATGGAACAGGCGGTGCAACTAAACTACCCTGATTTGGTCAATCCAATGTTGACCCACGAATTTGAGTTATTACACACCTGTCATTGGAATGAAGAAGTAGCACTGACTCCCAATTTTTTGTTTACGAAATACCGTGCTGACTTTACCAGTTTTGCTGATTGGGGGACGTATGATGTGATTTATTTCGATGCATTTTCGCCCGAGAAGCAACCCGAAATGTGGTGTGAAGACCGATTCGCGGAGCTGTATAAGCATTGCAATGAAGGTGCCATACTGACCACTTATTGTTCAAAAGGTGTTGTAAGAAGGGCCTTGCAGACTGTGGGATTTCAGGTGGAACGACTAGATGGACCACCTGGGAAACGTGAGATGTTGAGGGCACGAAAGGGGTTTTTGCCACTTGAGTCTAGTTCTCCAAACGACCTAAGGAGTTGATTTATTCGAAACAACAAAAATACTACAGTTAGCTATTAAAGAATTAAGATGAAAAAATACTTTGCTTTTTACATCCCATTTGCCTTGTTTGTGATTGTGATGATAGTGATTCTAATCAGCTACTCCAAGGCTGAATTGCACCTTATGCTCACTTCGGCTCACACACCTTTCCTTGATGTGTTTTTTAAATATTACACAGAGGTAGGTGGTTCAATTCCTTATATTGTAGCTGCGGGTTTGTTGTTTTACCGCTATCGGATGACTTTGTTTATACTTTCTACCCAGTTGGTGACAGCCATCTTTTCATTTTTGGCTAAAAATTACTGGCAGCGACCACGTCCTTTGTTGTATTTCAGTCAGCATTTTCCACAGTTTAAACTGCATCAAGTAGATGGTGTACAATTGTTTATGTACAACAGCCTACCCTCTGGACACACCATCACAGCCTTTGCTTTTTTCTTGGCATTGACCTATTTTACAAAAAACAAATACCTTCATTTCTTGTATTTTATCCTTGCAGTCTTGGTGGCGTATTCACGAGTGTATTTGTCACAGCATTTTGCACTTGATGTGTTAATTGGAGCTTTAATCGGTTTTTTTGTAACATTCTTTGGGCGGATGTATGTGGATTATCGTCCAGTGGCTTGGGGCGAAGGTTCATTAAGGGATGTATTTTTTAGAAAAAAGATTTAGGCAGGGTTTGAATTATCAAAATTAAAGTTCTATCTTTGCACACTCAAAATCAAACGAGCAGTTTTACGAAGTGTGTAAGGCTGAGTTTGTATTTTAAAACGCTTATTACAAGTTAATTATTATGTATTTAACAGCAGAGAAAAAGCAAGAAATCTTTGGACAATACGGTAAGTCAAAGACA
>CANIXM010000287.1 GCA_947471245.1 Paludibacteraceae bacterium
AAAGCGTATACTTGTCCAGTATCGGTCTTGGTGCAATAACCCATAAAGTTGCGGTGCAGACTTCGGTTTTTAAGCGCTAATGCCATCTGGTCGTTTGGTTTTGCAAAATGGTCTAGTCCAATGGCGTCATAACCAGCCTCTGTGATAATCTGAAAAGCTGCTTCATACATGCGCATTTTGGTGGTAGGTTCGGGAATTTCATATTGTTCCAGGATCTTTTGAGCCGATTTCACCCATGGTACATGAGCGTAAGAGAAGGTAACAATGCGCTCTGGCTGGATGGCTACTGCTTGGCGAATGGTGTCAGAAAAGCTTTCCACAGTCTGACCTGGAAGTCCATATACAAAGTCGAGGTTGACTCGAATGTTTTTACTTTGCATGTAGGCAACAATTTCTTGCACTGGAAGTTTCGATGGTCTACGATTGATAATGTCTAACACCTTTAGGTCAAAGTCTTGTATGCCTATGCTTATTCGATTAAACCCCATTTCAGCGAGCTCATCCACTTGCTTGGGTGTAAGGTAGGTGGGGTTGCATTCCATTGCCACATCGGCATTTGGAGTAAATTCGAAATGTGAATTTACCAATGACATCATTTCACTTATTAATCTCAAAGGGACAGAGTTGGGAGTTCCACCTCCCCAATGTATCTGAGTCACTGGACGCGATTTGTCAATCAATTTTGCCACTTCGTTGAATTCTTTTTTCATTGCCTCAAAATATCGTTCAACGAATTGTTTTTGACGCATTAACTCTGTGTTGCAACCGCAAAAATGGCATAGCTGAGGGCAAAACGGCACATGGAAGTAGAATGACACATTTTGAGGATTGTCCAAGTTGGATTGAACAATTTGGTGCGTCATTTCCTCTTTTGAAAACCCTCCATTAAAAAAGTTGGCTGGAGGATAGCTCGTATATCTAGGGCCTGGCTTGTCGTATTTTTTTATGTGTAAAGGGTTGAAAAGCATGATTATTATTTTTTATTGCTACCTTAGCCATCTTGTTGGTTGAAGGTCAAAGAAAAATGGAAACACTTTTTAGAATGCTATTTTGTCAATTCATTTTTAGCCCAATCAGCCAAAAACTTAGCTTTGTCATAACTCAATCCCGGCATAAAACCATGTCCAAGATTGAATACAAAGTTGGGATTGGCTTTTGCGAAATTTTTATATGGTTCCAGAGTTTTAGCGATTTCATCTTCCGATGCGTATAGCAATCTCGGATCTACATTGCCCTGTAACCCTATGCTTGGATGTACTAATTTACGAGCCAATTCGATAGGTGTTTGCCAATCAATGCTCAAATAGTCGCAGTCATCAGGTGTGATGGTAGATATTCCAACACCGATTCCTTTTGGGAAAAAGATAAATGGAACTTGTTTGGATTTAACCACTTGAGCAATTCGCTTAATGGAAGTCATGAACAGCTCCTGATAGAGTTCAAATGGGAGTAAACCTGCATGAGTGTCAAACAGTTGGAATACCTCCACACCATGCTCTATTTGTCCTTCAATGTAGGTTATAGTCAGGTCGGTTACTTTGTCTATCAATTGTTTTGTAGCGTCAGGTTGCTCATAAATAAATTTAATCGCATCCGGAAAATCACCTTTTCTTCCTAGTCCTTGAAGCATAAATAACAACACCGTCAGCGGTGCACCGCAAAATCCGATGAGTGGGATGTTGGCAGGACGAGTTTTGATGATTTCATCGATTACGTCGTAAATGTAATTGAGCTTCGAAGGGTCAGGGTGCAGTCCTTCCAATGGGTTTTCGCGAAAGGCCAACGGATGTTCAAACACAGGACCCGTTTCCAAAAAATCAAGTCCCATGCCCAACGCATGCGGAATGACAAGTATGTCCGAAAACAAAATAGCTGCATCTACTCCCAAGTCAGTGACAGGCATCAGTGTAACTTCTGCTGCAATTTTTGGATGTTGCATCATCTGCCAGAAAGTGTAACTTTCTTTTATTTTTAGATAGTTAGGTAGAATTCGACCCGCTTGACGCATAAACCAAAATGGAACACGTGTCGTTTTTTCGCCTTTGAGAGTTTGGAGTAAAAGCATGTTATTGTCTGTTGAAATTAATTTCTGTTGATTCTATTTTATTATCGCTTCATCATAATTTTGAGAAAGCTACTTTTGCAGCCTGTATCGTTTTTTCAATGTCTTCATCCGTGTGAGCCGTAGAAACAAATCCAGCTTCAAACTGTGATGGTGCTAAATAAACACCTGCGTCCAACGAAAGTTTGAAAAAGTTTGAAAAACGTTCGGTATCACATTTCATAACATCATCAAATGAGCCCACAGACTGTTGTGTAGTGAAGAACATGGTGAACATGGAGCCCACTCTGTTGATTACCACTGGAATGTTTGTTTCTTTAGCAGCTTCTAGCAGTCCAGCTTCCAATTTAGCCGATTTTGATTCGAGTTCATCGTACACGCCGATGGTAGATTCTAAGTGTCGAAGCATACACAATCCAGCAGCCATTGCCAGTGGATTGCCAGAAAGAGTACCTGCCTGATAGACGGGTCCTTTGGGTGCTAGCATGTCCATGATTTCTTGTTTCCCTCCGTAAGCACCCACGGGAAGTCCTCCGCCAATGATTTTACCAAAGGTGGTTAAGTCGGGGGTGACTCCGAGTAATTGCTGTGCACAGCCTTTCCCAACCCTAAAGCCAGTCATTACTTCATCAAAAATCAAGACTACTCCATGTTCTGTGCATAGTTTGCGGATGCCCTGAATGAATTTCTGAGTAGGAATTACCACACCCATATTACCCGTGATGGGTTCGAGGATAAGTGCTGCTATTTGATTTTCGAATTCATTAAATAGTTTTTGCACAGACTCCAAATCATTGTATTTGGCAGTGAGGGTAGAAGCTGCTGTGCCTGCTGTCACTCCTGGTGAGTCTGGAGTGCCGTGTGTGAGTGCGCCTGATCCAGCTTTGATAAGAAAACTGTCGTTGTGACCGTGATAGCATCCTTCAAATTTCACCACCAATTCTCGTCCAGTATATCCTCTAGCCAATCGCAAAGCACTCATCGTAGCTTCGGTGCCAGAGTTGACCATCCTCACCATATCGATGGAGGGTACCATTCGTTTGATTTGCTCAGCCATTTCTGTTTCCAGCAAAGTAGGAGCGCCATAGCTAGTTCCACGTTCGGCAGTGAGTTGGATGGTTTTGATAACCTCCGGATGGGCATGACCCAATATCATCGGACCCCATGAGCCTACATAGTCGATGTATTCGTTTCCATCTATGTCTGTAACTCTACTACCCTTTGCAGAAGCTATAAAAACAGGGTTGCCGCCTACATTTCTAAATGAGCGAACGGGGGAGTTGACTCCGCCAGGAATGTGCTTCTTCGCTTCTGTAAATGCTGTGATACTTTTGTCGTAGTTCATTTTTTTTATTGTCAATAAGATGTTGTCTTCGGTTGGAAGGCAAAATGATTAATGTAATTTCTATCTGCTTACAAATCCAATAATATATCTTGTGTGTGGTAGCTGATGATGATGTCCGAACCGGCT
>CANIXM010000288.1 GCA_947471245.1 Paludibacteraceae bacterium
TGGGAAGCACTTTTATCAGAAAAGGTGTGAAATTGGACAATCTTACACAAGTTGCACACAATGCAGAAGTGGGAACCAACACCGTGATAGCAGCCCTAACAGGCTTGGCGGGTTCAGCAAAAATAGGCAAACAATGCATCATAGCAGCACAGGTAGGTATCGCTGGGCACATCAACATCGCTAATGGCACAATTATTGGTGCACAAGCAGGCGTGAGCGCATCCACCCAAGAAAATCTAAAAATTCAAGGCTCACCAGCCATCCCCATGATGAACTTCCAAAAGTCGTCAGTTATATTCAAAAAATTACCAGAGTTACAAAAAACCATTTTCGATTTGCAAAAACAAATACAGGAATTGGAAAATAAAATAAGTAGTATTTCTTAATTGTACGTATGTCTAAACAAAAAACCATCAAGCAAGCTTTTAGTCTTTCTGGAAAGGGTTTACACTCCGGTTTGGAAATTGTGTTAAATTTCGTTCCGGCACCAGAAAACCACGGTATTAAAATCAAACGTGTGGATCTTCCTGACCAACCGATCATAGATGCATTAGCAGAACATGTGTCAGAAACCAACCGTGGCACTGTACTCAAAAAAGGAGATGTGCACGTTAGCACCATAGAGCATGTGATGTCATCTCTTTATGCTTTCGGTGTGGACAACTGCTTGCTAGAAGTGAATGCGCCTGAATTTCCCATCTTGGATGGAAGCGCAAAACTGATTGTAGAGCAGCTGTTGAAAGTAGGATTTGAAGAACAAGCAGCAGAAAAAGAATACTACATCATTCGAAAAAAAATTGAGCACATTGATGCTGAAACAGGCGCAAAAATTACCATTTTACCCGATGATGAATTTAGCGTGGATGTACACGTGGGTTATAAATCAAATGTGCTCGACAATCAATTTGCCAGTCTGAGTTCCTTGGATAAATTTGCTGAAGAAATTGCTGGTGCTCGTACCTTTGTTTTCGTTAAGGAAATAGAGACATTGCTTAGCATGAACCTTATAAAAGGTGGTGACTTAAAAAATGCAATTGTAATTTACGACGAGGAAAAGACTCAAGCTGACCTAGATAAATTGGCTGACCTACTGGGACAACCTCGTCACGACGCCACTCGCCTAGGTTACCTGAATGGTGGACTGAAATACAACAATGAGCCTGCTCGCCACAAACTATTAGATATCATTGGTGATTTAGCATTGATAGGCATGCCAATTAAAGGAAAAGTGATTGCCACATTCCCTGGACACAAGATCAACACCGATTTGGCCAAAGTAATCCGCAAAGAACTCAAGAAAAACGAAATACAAGCGCCAATCTATGACGACACCATCGCACCTGTCATGGATGTGAATGGCATAAAAAAATTATTGCCACACAGATGGCCATTTCTACTGGTAGATAAAATCATTGACATTCGCGAATCAATCATTGTGGGTGTAAAAAATGTAACTGCCAATGAAACATTTTTCATGGGTCACTTCCCCGATGAGCCTGTAATGCCAGGTGTTTTGATCGTAGAAGCAATGGCACAGACAGGTGGATTGTTGGTACTAAGCTCTGTCGACGAACCTGAACGCTACTCCACCTATTTCCTAAAAATTGACAGTGTAAAATTCCGTCAAAAAGTAGTGCCCGGCGACACACTAGTATTTCACTTGGAGATGCTTGAGCCAATTCGCAGAGGCTGTGCATTGATGAAAGGACATGCATTTGTAGGAGGAAAAATTGTGACCGAAGCTGTATTTATGGCTCAGATTGTAAAAAACAAATAATTCTATTCGTAATATTTCAAATTATCAACACACAATAAATGAGACAACCATTAGCATACATACATCCCGATGCAAAAATAGCTGACAATGTGGTGATAGAGCCGTTTGTGACCATTGACAAAAATGTGGTAATCGGCGAAGGAACTAGAATAGGATCAAATGCCTGCATTATGGAAGGTTCACGCATTGGTAAAAACTGCGTCATATTCCCAGGAGCTGTAATAGGTGCCATTCCTCAAGATTTAAAATTTAAAGGTGAGGATACACTTGCCATTATTGGTGACAATACTACCATCAGAGAATGTGTTACTATCAACAGAGGTACAGCGTCAAAAGGGAAAACTGTAGTGGGCAACAACTGTTTGATAATGGCCTACTGCCACATTGGACATGACTGCATTCTGGGCAACAACATCATCATTTCCAATGCCACACAAATGGCAGGTGAAGTGACCGTAGATGATCATGCCATCATCAGCGGAGGAGCATTGATTCACCAATTTACTCGTATCGGTTCACACGTGATGCTTCAAGGCGGTGCCAAAGTGGGAAAAGATGTTCCACCATTCGTGACTGCTGGACGTGAGCCACTTTCCTACGCTGGTATCAACTCGATAGGTTTGCGCAGACGTGGTTTTACTAACGAACAGATTCGTGACATTCAGGATGTGTACAGATACCTTTACCAATCAGGTATTAGTAACACCTCCATGGCATTGGAACGCATTCAAGCCGAACTACCTGCCACCAAAGAAAGGGATGAGATATTACTGTTTGTTCGTAATTCACCACGTGGAATCATCAAAGGTTACTTTGATTGATTTTCAAACAAGGATAATAACTTCAGATTAAAGTAAGTCTCTTAAATAATTACAAGGCTTACTTTTTTCCGTTTATTAAACATATAAATTTGTTTACAATAAAACAACAATATTATGAGTACTGACCATGTAACTGAAACTCAAAAAAAGAGTCTCAATTTCATTGAATCTTTTGTAGAACAAGACCTTAAGGAAGGCAAGAATAACGGAAGAATTCAAACTAGGTTCCCACCCGAACCTAATGGTTATCTGCATATTGGGCATGCCAAGGCTATATGTCTGGACTTTGGTATAGCCAGAAACTATGACGGCATCTGCAACCTACGCTTTGATGACACCAATCCTGTAAAAGAAGATGTAGAATATGTTGACTCCATCAAACAAGACATACAATGGTTAGGCTATCAATGGGCGAATGTGTATTATGCATCAGACTATTTTCAACAGTTGTGGGATTTGACCCTAGGACTGATTAAACAAGGCAAAGCCTATATTGATGAGCAATCGGCAGAGGTGATTGCCAAACAAAAAGGCACACCTACAATACCAGGCACTGAAAGCCCATACCGCAACCGTCCTGTTGAAGAGAACATCCAACTGTTTGAAAAAATGAACACTGGCGAAGTGGCTGAGGGTGCCATGGTGCTACGTGCAAAAATTGATATGGCGTCCTCCAACATGCACTTTCGTGACCCCATCATGTATCGTGTCATCACTTCACACCCTCATCACCGCACTGGCGATGCATGGAAAGCATACCCTATGTATGACTATGCACACGGACAATCAGATTATTTCGAAGGCGTAACACACTCTTTGTGTACCTTAGAATTTGAGGTACATCGTCCGCTATACGATTGGTTTGTAGATCAATACCAAGACTCAGACTACCGACCAAGACAAATAGAA
>CANIXM010000289.1 GCA_947471245.1 Paludibacteraceae bacterium
CTGGTTTCTTGATTTGAACACCTGCGTCCATCAATGCCAATGTGCCAGCACATACGGTAGCCATAGACGACGAACCATTCGATTCTAAAATATCAGAAACTACACGTACTACATAAGGGTAATCTGCGGGTATCATTGGTTTAAGGGCACGAAGTGCCAAGTTACCATGACCCACTTCTCTACGACCTACGCCACGTGATGCACGAGCTTCACCTGTTGAGAATGGTGGGAAGTTGTAGTGCAACAAGAAACGTTCTTTGCCACGAATCAACGCTTCATCTACCAATTTCTCGTCCATCTTTGTTCCCAAAGTAACGGTGGTCAATGATTGAGTTTCACCACGTGTAAATACAGCCGAGCCGTGTGCACCTGGAAGGTAATCTACTTCAGACCAGATAGGACGAATTTCGGTAGTTTTACGACCATCCAATCGTTTTCCTTCATCAAGGATAGAACGACGCATCGCTTCTTTTTCCACATCGTGGTAATATTTGCTGATCAATGCTTTGTTGGCAGCGGCATATTCTGGCTCTAGTCCAGCTATGTATTCAGCTTTTACAGCTGAGAAATTATCACTACGTGAGTGTTTGTCTGCATTGCAAGCACGAGCTACTTCGTACACCTTATCGTATGTTTTAGTCCAAACATCTTTTTTAAGATCTTCGTCATTTACTTCATGACAGTAGGTGCGTTTAGTAGTTTTTCCTACCGCTTCCATTAGTTCTAGTTGCACTTGACAATGCACTTTGATAGCTTCGTGAGCTACTTTCATTGCATTCAATAGGTCGTCTTCACTCACTTCTTTCATTTCGCCTTCCACCATCATGATGTTGTCAAGGGTAGCTGCTACGATGATTTCCATATCTGCTGTTTCCAACTGAGCGAAAGTAGGGTTAACCACAAATTGTCCGTTGATACGTGCTACACGTACTTCGGAAATAGGTCCGTTAAATGGAACATCAGACACTGCCAATGCTGCAGAAGCAGCAAGACCAGCTAGTGCGTCTGGCATATCTTGTCCGTCAGACGAAACAAGCATCACATTCACAAAAGTTTCTGCATGATAATCGTCTGGAAACAAAGGACGCAAAGCGCGGTCAACCAAACGAGAAACCAGAATTTCGTAATCCGAAGCACGTCCTTCACGACGAAGGAACCCACCTGGAAAACGGCCAAATGCTGCAAATTTCTCTTTATAATCTACTGATAGGGGCATAAAGTCAGTTCCTGGAACTGCATCTTGTGCCGAACAAACGGTGGCCAATAACATGGTGTCACCCATGCGAACCATCACAGAACCGTCAGCCTGTTTGGCCAACTTACCTGTTTCAATCGAAATCGTACGTCCATCGCCCAATGCAATGGTTTTTGTAACTACATTCATAAAATTACATGTTTATTTTTCTTAACTCTAAATTTTGCCGACAAAGGTACGATTTTATTTATTATGATGGTGCTAAAATAGATTAAAATGCCGTTGATTGAGGCGTGATGAGGCTGAAATATCGTTATTATTAACCTTCCTTTAACTTAAATTCCACCATTTGTTTTATCAGTTCGTAAGGCATGGGCTTGTCAAGCGGAAACTGCACGGATCCTTTGCCTTGCTTGTACTGGGCTAGCTCTTTGCTAAATGCTAAGTGAGCTGACGGAGTGGCATATATCCCGATGTGCTTTTTATAGCCTGCAAAATAGACTAGTGGCTTGCCATTGACTTTGTATCCTGGCATGCCGTAGCTGATGGACTCTTCGGCCTGTGGGGCTAAGCTGTGTATGATGTTGCGGATCTTTCCCAAAATGACTTGTGTCTCAGCAGGGAAAGTGGCAATGTAGTCATTGACTGATTGGTTATAGGTTGTCATTGCGTATTCTGTTTTTTTATTGAACCCCAATATTAACCACAAATTTTCAAACTTACAACTCAGTTTGTGCTATGATTTTTTCCATTATTCCTACACAGTAAAACGGGATGTTGTGAAGGGTGAATGCTTGATGGTATAACTTGCATGTTTTCAATAGATTGGTTTTGGTTTTGTTTCAAAGTATGGGTGTAAATCGTGAATTTTTGTTTCAAAGTAGGGGTATAAATTGCAATATTTTGTTTCAAAGTAGGGGTAAAAGTGTTTTTGACGTAGAATTTCGTAGTTCTATCACAAGTATGCCATTATGTCACCCGTTCGCTTTTGGCACTTTTTTTGACTATCGGGCATTGCTTGTTTTTTCACAAGCCTATGAAAGCACAAATACATTAATGGTAAATTTATAATTATTAATTAGTTAAATTATGGCAAAAGGAAACATCGGGGTTACGAGTGATAATATTTTCCCCGTTATCAAGAAATTTTTGTATAGCGATCACGAGATTTTCCTTCGTGAATTAGTGTCAAATGCGGTGGATGCAACTCAGAAGCTTAAAACTCTGGCAGCAGTTGGTGAGTTCAAAGGTGAGTTGGGCGATTTGAAAGTACGTGTAGCCATTGATAAAAAGAAAGGTACACTTACTATTTCTGATAGAGGTATTGGTATGACCGCAGAAGAAATAGAGAAATACATCAATCAGATTGCTTTTTCGGGTGCGGAAGAGTTTTTGGAAAAATACAAAAATGATGCTCAAGCCATCATCGGTCACTTTGGACTAGGTTTTTATTCTTCGTTCATGGTGTCCAAGCAAGTTGAGATTTTCACACAGTCGCATAAAGATGACTCATCAGCTCAACATTGGTCGTGCGATGGTAGTCCAGAATACACGCTAGAGGATACCATTAAATCTGAACGTGGAACTGACATTGTGCTACACATTGATGACGAAAACAAAGACTTCCTCGAAGAATCAAAAATCCAAGAGCTACTTACTAAATACTGTAAATTCCTACCTGTAGAAATAGCTTTTGGCAAGAAAAAAGAGTGGAAAGATGGCAAACAAGAAGAAACTGCCGAGGATAATATTATTAATAATCCCTCTCCAGCTTGGACACGCAAACCTGCCGACCTGAAAGATGAAGACTACGCCAATTTCTACCGCGAAATTCAACCCATGGGTGAGGAGCCACTATTTCATATTCACTTGAATGTGGACTATCCGTTCAACCTGACTGGTATCCTTTATTTCCCAAAAATCAAAAACAACATCGACATGCAACGCAACAAAATACAGTTGTACTGCAATCAAGTGTTTGTAACTGACCATGTGGAAAATATTGTTCCTGAATACCTAACCTTGCTTCATGGTGTGATTGACTCACCAGATATTCCACTCAACGTGTCGCGTAGTTACCTTCAAAGCGATGGTAATGTAAAGAAAATATCCAACCACATCACCAAGAAAGTGGCAGACCAATTGCTGGATATTTTCAAAGCTGATCGTGCTGAATTTGAGCAAAAATGGGATAACTTAAAACTTTTCATCCAATACGGTATGTTAAGCGATGAGAAGTTCTACGAACGTGCAGAAAAATTTGCGCTGCTCAAAAACGTGGATGGC
>CANIXM010000290.1 GCA_947471245.1 Paludibacteraceae bacterium
ATAGAGACTTCTATGTTAGTGACTTGATGAAGGTAAAATATGACGCTGGTCAGAGTGATGCCAACACAAGATACGAGTCTTTGGTAGGGAGAGTGTTCCGACTCATTGATTACAAGCAATATACCGACAAAACAGGGGCAAAAAAATTCGCACTGAAAGTTGAAAATCCTGAAACTGGTATTTTGTACTATGATTATGATCCACGCTTTGAGGAAGAATTTGAGTTTGTGGTAATAGGTGGTTTGAAATATCCTGATGGTTTTTTTGACACCTTCGTAAAATCATTTAGAGATAAATTTAAAAACGAAAAATCATACTCTACTCCCCAAGGATGTGACAAAATCACATTCCTAAAAACGATTAATCATCCAAGTATGTTTAATCCAAATAAAACAAAAAGCACTATCTTCATGCAAGTGAGCGAGATAGCTAGCGATATCAAATTGAACTCTCAAGGAATGACCATACTGCTCGAAAACGATTTGAGAATTGATATTCCAAGAGAAAAACTGAGAGTGGAGACCAACAGTACTACTGAAGGATTTGTTTATACAGCATTTCTAGAACTAAGACCTGAGCATATCAAAATGCTAAGTGAAAACAAAATGACAGATTACAGACTGTATCTGTATGACAAAGAAATTGTCTGTGGCTACACATTGAAAGAGTACCTAAAGTCAATAGTAAAGGCAGGAGAGAAACCTGTAGTTAAACCGGTAGAAAAACCAAAAGAGGAAGAAGAAGTCGTAAACCCAAAAGACCCAAAAAACAAAAATGGCGCTAAAGGGAAAAATACCAAAGACGCTAAAGGAAAAAATGCGAAGGGAAAAGACGCCAAAGGAAAAGACATTAAAAAGAAGAAATAGCAATTGACTAAAGACTAAAATTTTACGATATAAAAAGATTTGATTACTTTTGATTCAAAATTAAAAACAAAGCAATTATGAAAAAACTGATTTTATTTTCTTTGATTGTTCTAAGCAACATATCTTACGGACAAAGCTTTCCTGGCTACAACTTAGACTTGCTTCTTGGTAAAGAGCTAAGGGTAAAGGAAAAAAAGGAATCATTACAACGATTTGGATACAACGATTTCTATGCAGATGATAGTTTGAAAACACACTTCGACTGCTGTGAAACTGTGGATAATTCAAAATATTTAAGCCTGGCTGGGAAATCATTTAAGATGGTAAGCTACGAAGCTTATTTGGACGTGGCTGGCACAACAAAATTCAAAGTAAAAGTAGATAATGCAGAGACAGGAACCATAGTTTATGACTATGACCCACGTTTCGAAAATTCATTTGCATTTGATGTAATAGGTGGTATCCAATACCCACAAGAATTTTATTGCAAGGACATTTTCTTTTCGGTTGACAAATTCTCGGGTGAAATATCCTACTCAACACCTCATGCACCTGTTGAGTTTTACAAAATCATCAGAGGAAATACTGCAAGAACACAGATTTCATTGAAAGTCTATGGTAGCCAATTGGTACTAAATACAAAAGGAGTATATATCCTTCTAGAAAATGGATTTAGAATTGAAAGACCAGATGCAAAAGTAAATGTATCAGCTGTTAAATGCGCCGCAGGTTATATGTATTCAGCATTCTTTGACCTGAATGAAAACGATTTGAAATTATTGACAGCAAACCGCATTACTGACTACAGACTTTACATCTATGATGATGTAGTTACAACTGGCAACAAACTGATGGAATACTTGAAATGTATTGCTTCTAAATAAAATAAAATCATAATTGCTTAAATACACGAAATGCGCCTCAGTGATGAGGCGCATTTCATTTGTAAAAAAACAATTAAGTAGTCCCGCCGGGAATCGAACCCGGATCTAGTGTTTAGGAAACACTTGTTCTATCCATTGAACTACAAGACCAAAAAATTCTGAAGTGCAAAATTACATCTTTTTAATGAGAAAATAAAATGAATCATTCATCTATTGCTTATCGCAAACAAACTATCGTGTTTATTTCATTCCTAATTCTTTGGTTTGTAGTAAACCTCCTACAATCTGTGTTCACAGAAATAAATGCAGATGAAGCCTATTATGTGCTCTACGGGAAACACCTAGATTGGGGATATTTTGATCACCCACCCATGGTAGGACTGATGACACGAATAAGTTCAATGATATTCGAAGGAAATTTGGGTGTTAGATTCATGACTATTGTCATGCAAATAGGGTGTTTAGTAGTTACATGGTTTACCATAAATAAAAGCCTGAGGACGATACAAACTACCTACCTGTTTTTCATTGTAAGCTTTGCATCGGTGATGTTTTCTGCTTATGGCTTCATCACTACCCCCGATGCTCCACTGCTATTTTTTACTGCACTCTTTCTATTCGGATACAAAGAGTATGTAGAGTCTAAAAACTTGACTTCCTCATTCATATTGATCATAGCAGCTACCGGCTTAGTGTATAGCAAATATCAAGGATTATTAGTTGTTGTACTCGTAATACTATCCAACCTAAAACTGCTCAAAAATACACGATTTTGGCTCATTGCAATAACTACACTCATATTAATTACACCGCATCTTTACTGGCAGTATGCAAACGAATTTCCAAGCATAAAATACCATGTTTTAGCAAGAGCTACGGCATTCAAATGGGGATTTGTATTCGAATACCTTCCGAATCAATTGGCTACATTTAATCCATTTGTTATCGGCGCAGCTGTGTTTGTTATGTACCGCCACAAGGCAACTGAGCCCTTCGAAAAAGCACTATATTACATCATTATTGGATTCATTGCATTCTTTGGAGCTACCACAATCAGAGGGCACGTAGAACCACATTGGACAGTAGCTGCCACTATCCCAATGATTCTAATATTGGTGAACACATCAACCACTGACACCAAACTAGCTACCTATATAAAAAAATACATCGGCTCATCCATTGTACTACTACTGATAGCGCGCATTCTAATATGCACAACATTGCTTCCAGAGCGCATTCAGTTTCATAGCAAGCAAAAAAAATACTTGGCTACACAAGAAATAGCGGGAGACAGACCAGTAATCTACAGTGGTTCGTTTCAGAATCCATCACTATATCCGTTTTTTACTGGCAAGAATAGTACGGTTATAAGTTCGCTCATGTCAAGAATCACTCAATTTGACCTCTGGAAATTTCAACAGCAATTTCAAACAAAAAAGGCATTTATAGCGATGCATGTGGATGGTAAGTCAAATACATACACTTCAAAATCTGGGATGAAGATCGAAGGATTTTATGTAGATAGCCTTCAGACGACAGACCATATACGTTTTAACTTTGATGTGAAGAACATCCTATTTAGTAAAGCTAAAACAGTAGAAATGGAATTGAGCATTACCAACTCATCGAATCATGAGTTTATTATGGATCATCGTGAGCTACCAGCAAGGATAGAAGTGGTGTGGATTAACAAGAAAGATATAATATGTACACCATGTATA
>CANIXM010000291.1 GCA_947471245.1 Paludibacteraceae bacterium
ATTTTTTTCTTTCACCTTACCATCAATGTGGGGATGGTGCTCGGCATCATGCCTGTAATTGGTATTCCACTTCCATTTTTCAGCTATGGTGGATCGTCATTATGGGGCTTCACCATCCTGCTGTTTATCCTTCTTCGACTGGATGCTTCTCGACTGGAGCGCATGAGGTAAAATCAAGAACGCTAAGAAAAACTCTAGAGTTTTTCTTAGCACCTTCGTGTCTTAATGTCTTCGTGTTCAAAAAATATTTTATCAGACACCGAATGCGATACCTCTAAATCTTGTTTGGTACGATTTTCTATTTTGAAAACCTAAACGCTAAGACGCTAAGTCGAATTTATCACTTTTCGTTACGAAAAATTTAAGAACGCAACCAGAAAAACTAGAGTTTTTCTTAGCACATTCGTGTTTTAATGTCTTAGTGTTCAAAAAATATTTTATCAGACACCGAATGCGATGCCTCTAAATCTTGTTTGGTACGATTTTCTATTTTGAAAACCTAAACGCTAAGACGCTAAGTCGAATTTATCACTTTTCGTTACGAAAAATTTAAGAACACAAAGATAAAAACTAGAGTTTTTCTTAGCGACTTTGTGACTTTGTGTCTTCGAGTTCAAAAAATGCTTTATCAGACACCGAATGCGAGGTCTCTTCAATTTTCAATTTTGATTTTTCAATTTAATTTTGTGACCTTTTGTGGTTTAATTTCCTCTGTTCGTTTTACCCACCTTATTCGTTATAGCAACTAGAATCTTAAACACAGTTCAACCATTTTTGCGCTTGGATAGGAAAATTTAGCTCAACTCATTAATTTCATCGTTGATGTGACTGTCATCTTCGGGTTCGGCATGAATAAACACTTCACTTCTGAGAATTTTTGAACAGATATCAGCCTCAATGCTGTCACAGACCTCATGCACTTCTTTGAGACTCATCTGGGGGTCAAAGTGGATGTTAATCTTGATAAAAGTGTCAGCACCTGCAGTGCGTGCTTTTAAACGGTGATATTTTTTTATTTCGGGATATTGATTCAAAATATTCCTTACCGTTTTCAACGTGTCTTTTGGTGATTTATCAAGTAGCACATCAATGGCTTTTCGCCCCAAACGATAGGATACAATTAGTACAATCACAGCTACAAGTAGCGCAGTAATAGCATCAGCAGCATACCAGCCTAGAAATTGATAACATACCAGACCTAGTAGTACCACAGATGAACTCCACACATCGGTGGCAAAGTGCAAAGCGTCAGCTTCAAGTGCCTGACTGTTGTGCTTTCTGGCTACTCGATAAAGCGCCCTAGAGCGTGACACGTCAATGACGATGGAGCTTATCACCACCACATAAGACCAAACAGAAATTTCAATGTGTGTGTCGCCAGACACAAGCCTACTGATGGCTTCGTATACGATCCACACGCAGGTCACCAGCAACAGTACTGTCTCCACAAGTGCAGATAGATTCTCTATTTTACCGTGTCCATAGTTGTGCTCTTCGTCGGCAGGTTTGTCAGATACTTTTACTGAGAAGTAAGTAATCACAGCCGCTACCATGTCCAGCCCAGAATGAAGTGCTTCAGACATGATACCAAGACTCCCACTCATTATGCCTACCACAAACTTAAAGACTGTGATAAAAACTGCTGCAATGACAGAAGATAGAGCAACCGATTTTTTCTCGTTTTCCATAATTATTCACACTTTGAATTGACCAGATATTGATTTGACCACAAAGTTAGACCATATTATTTAATTTAGTACATTACTGTCCCATTAAAATCTAATTGAGTTCTTTGAAATATTTGAAATTTAGTTAGTTGCACCTGTTTTGAAATTAAACGGATTTCAATTTGCACTTTTGCATTTCAATAAAGAATTGCAAATGCATAAAGATAAATACGTTTTCGCACAATTAGTGTGTTTTTTGGATCGGAATAACTGAAAATGCTGTTCGAATTCAAATCTATACTGCCATATGTACTTACTGCTTGGTAGCAATCGTACAAAAAGACATGAGACTTGATAGAACTACATATGAAGTTTTGCAAATATTGAGCATTTCATTAACTGACAAAACTCATCTTAGAGACCTCTTCGATAAAACTAAATTTCAAAATGTCAAAGATCGTTTTAGGCTAATGAGCCAAATTTATTTAATTTTTAATCCGTCCAAATTTTAATGGGACACTAGTGAATTTAGTACACATTTCATAATTTAACATAGTTGCAGTGGCGAGTGATTTTTGTTTTGAGGAGATTTTTTCTTTCACCTCCCATTAAAACCTCACCGACCAGCTCACCGATGGTAGGATGGGGAAGATGGATAAGGATTTGAGCACTGGTGTGGGAGTGCCGTTAATCTCTTTGGAGTCGATGTAGTAGAGATAAGGGTTGGCACGGTTATACACATTGTAGATGCCCACGGAGAATAGTCCGTCGTATTTTTTGAAAGCCTTGTATTTGTGCGAAAAGGCTATGTCCAAGCGGTGAAATTCACGGAAGCGGTAGTTGTTTCGCTCAGGAATGACTTGGGTGTATTGGTTGGAGTAATAGTCATTGGGTGTATAGTATGGATTAGGATACATTTCCTTGGGCACGGTGATGGGTTTGCCAGTGTGAAATTGCCAAGTTGCCGAAAATGTCCATGTGTCGGATAGTTTGACTTCGGCTGTAGTGCTGAGCGTATGTCGCATATCGGTAGGTGCAGCAAATGGGCGACCTTGGTTAAGCTCAGCGAACTGATTAGTGGCATTCATTAGGGTATAGTCCAATGTGAATTTAAATCTTTGATAGTCCAGTGTTGTAGAAAGGTCTAAACCGTAGCCCACTCCTTTTCCTTGAGTGACTATGCTGTTGATGTCTGTATTTACAGGAATGGAGTTGGAAGTAGACATATTGTTAACTTCCATCAGGTAGTCACTGTTGATGTCATGTCCATCTTTGAATTCAACTAGATTCGAAAATGTTTTGTACCATACGTCTGTTTTGAATGACAGTTGACAATTCGAATAGCTGAAGTCTTTTCCCATTCCTAGAGAAAAGTTCCACGAGCTTTCAGGCTTTAAACTGGTACTTGAAGGAGCAAATACCTCAAAAGGAAATCCCAGTCCATTGTTGGCAATGCGGTGTATGGGCTGTGTCATTTTGCATGCCGAAGCATTGAATGATAGGTCAGACCGAGGTTGGAATGTGACATTCATCCGTGGCTCAATGGCAGAGTAAACTTTGGAAGTAATTCCCATGGAAGTGGCTCTAATGCCTGTAATGAAGGTCCATTTTTTTAGTTGATATGTTGATTCCACAAAACCACTTCCTTGATACTGACGAATTTCGTAGTTGATTTTTGATCCGATGGTGGATGCCGTATCCAATTTATAAATCACGGGACTAAAATCGAAAACTTGCGCTTCTACTCCACAGTTAAAATTCATATTATCATTAAGTTGTATTGCTAATTTGTCTTTCACAGTGA
>CANIXM010000292.1 GCA_947471245.1 Paludibacteraceae bacterium
CCCCATTGAACAGTCACAAATCCGGAGTTGTCGGACATCACTTGTATATTATGTTAATACAGACCAGAAAACAAACAAAATGGTCATATTCATAAAATAATTTGTCAATTGAATTGCATCAATACTCTATGTTCCTAATGGGATTTACAATGTAGGAATTTTTTTAGGAAATTAAGCAAGTAATTTTTATGTTTAAGAACTATGTTTTTTAACATAAAAGACAATTCTTGTTGCACAAAAACGTTAAGGTTGAAAAAACCCAAAGAAATAATCCGCAAACCTTATAGAGCCATTCCTTTCACTTTAATGAAATTCTTTGAATGTACCTTTTCAGTCTTCAATGTAAGTGCAATGCCTCACCATGCCTAATATCTTCAACGAAATACCCCTCAAAAGTTTAGTCGCAGGATAATTTTCATAACTTGTTCTTCATTTTATGAATAGAATTACTTACCTTAGCACCAAATTTATCAGCAAAAAAATCAACATTTATACAACTAATTTTTCAATAAATCAATAATTCGTACAATATCATGAAAGTATCAAAAACAGCAATTGCTTTGTTTTCAGCGGTTTTACTATTATGTTCGTGTGAGCCTATCTACAAATGTGGACAACCCAAACCAGAAAAAAAATCAATCTTTATGACCAAATGGGTACAAGATGTGGTAGATGAAAGAGATGGATTGTGCAAAACGGTAGCTCAAAAGGAAAACGAAATAGTACAGAACAAAGAAGCGATAACCAAACTAAATGCGAGCATCAAGAAGCTTCAAAAGGAATATGACAATTTGAACAAAGACAAAATTTCACAATCAGAAGAGCTAAACGCAGCATTGAAGCAGAAATCTGAAGAACTTGAGCAAAAGAACATAGAGCTACAACAAAAAAACGAAGAACTGCAACAAAAGCTGGATGAATTAGCACAAAAAGGCAGACTCATTTCTGAAAAAGATAAAACTCTTTCTGAAAAAGATAAATCGCTAAAAGAGCTTCAGCAAATGATGGCGCGCCAAGATTCAATTACAAAAAGACTGAATGATATTATCCGCAATGCATTGCTGGGATTCAAGTCGGACGAATTGCAAGTGGAACTCAAGAATGGTAAAGTGTATGTGTCCATGTCAGACAAATTGCTCTTCAAGTCAGGAAGTGCATCCATTGAAGAGGGAGGTAAAAATGCAATCAAAGCATTGGGTGATGTGCTGAATAAAAATCAGGATATTGACATTTCGGTAGAAGGACATACGGACAATATTCCAATCAAAACCGCATTGTATTCTGACAACTGGGATTTGAGTGTGGCTCGTGCTACTTCCATTGTGCGAATACTTACTGCCGAGCACAATGTATCGCCCACTAGACTTACCGCTTCGGGCAAAGGGGAGTTTACTCCTAGAGCTAATAATTCGACTCCCGAAGGAAGGGCTAGCAACAGACGTACCGAGATAGTGCTGACACCAAAATTGGATGAAATCATGAAACTTCTCAACAACAAATAATAGTAATAATAAAACAGATAGGCAGTCCAATGAATTGGGCTGTCTATTTGTTTTAATCACATCATTCTAAATGACACAGTTAGATTATTTTATTATCATACCCATACTTATTGGTTTCGTCATCGGTTTTATTAAGGGTTTTATAAGCGAAATTAGTTCATTGATTGCCATTGTGTTAGGTGTACTAGGTGCAAAGTATTTTGCAGCCAGTGTGGCACAGTTTATTTCTTCGGCATTGCATTGGTCAGTTACAGCATCACTTATTGGGGCTTATGTGCTACTTTTTCTAGTGATTTCTGTAGCCATGCTGTTGTTGTCCAAATTATTAATAAAACTTATTGATAAAATGTCACTCGGCATATTGAATTACTTATTGGGAGGGCTGTTTGGGGCATTAAAGTTTGCATTGATAGTAAGTGTTCTACTCAATGTGATGGCAGCCTTAGATCCTTTGGTATCATTCATCAGCAGCGAAAGCAGGTCTAATTCCTATTGCTACAATGCCATTGTAAAAATCTCACCCTACATCTGGGAAAAAGGAACATCGATGAAGGAACAGCGCCATGGCAATGAAAAAAAATAAAGCTTATGCATTGGCATACAGTTTTTCAGGAATGGAACTAGAATGCGGGTGTGATGAAGCTGGACGTGGTTGTCTGGCTGGTCCTGTGGTAGCTGCTGCAGTCATTCTACCACCAGACTTTGAATGCGCACTGCTCAATGATTCCAAACAATTGTCCGAAAAGCACCGTGAAGCGCTTCGTCCCATCATTGAACGCGAAGCTCTGGCTTGGGCTGTGGCAGAGGTTAGCCACGCGGAGATAGACCAAATAAACATCCTAAACGCATCGATATTGGCCATGCATAGAGCTATTGATCAATTGAATGTTAAGCCTACATATATCATCGTAGATGGGAATAAATTTAAGCCTTACGAGGACATACCACATCAGACCATTGTAAAAGGTGACTCCAAATACCTCTCCATAGCAGCAGCTTCTGTCCTTGCCAAAACTCATAGGGATGAAATCATGTGCAAGCTTCACTTGGATTGTCCGCACTATGGATGGAATCAAAACAAAGCCTATCCCACGGCAGCCCACCGTCAAGCAGTAAAGACATACGGCCTATCAGCTTATCACAGATTAAGTTTTGATATCATGGGTGAACGAAAGAAAGTAGCAATAGTTGGGAAAAAGAAAAGGGCTCCATTGGAGCCACTTCAGATTAAAATGGATATCCGATAGCTATTTGAAACGCTACATCTTGCTGATAGTTAGGCGACAATCTCCATCGATTTTCAGGCGCTAATACCGGATCACGCAGTTTGACACCCACGTCTGTTCTGAAAATAAAGAAAGAGAAATCGAGTCTTAATCCCACTCCATAAGCTACTGCCAACTCACTAATAAAACTATTGAGGTGGAAAGCACCACCTGCCTGTGTTTCATACTCTTTGATGGTCCACACATTGCCCACATCAATAAATGCAGCACCTTCAAACCACCGCCAGAGTTTGGCCCTGTACTCCACATTCATCTCAAATTTCATATCGCCCACCTGGTTGAAATCGCGGTTTTGCCCATTGAACCGCTTGTAGGTGCCTGGTCCTAATGTGCCTTCTGCCCAACCACGAATGCTATTGGCACCCCCACTATAGAAGCGTTTCTGAAACGGAACAATATCTGCATTGGCAAATGGAGTGACTGCGCCTAAGCCCAAGTGAGAAACAATCCGGTTGTTTTTATCAATTATGCTGTGATGAGTAAGATTCAGATCTGCTTTGATGTACTGCGAATATCTTACACCTAATAGCCGATAAACCCCTGTGGAGTCTTGTGGAAAACCAAACAAAGTGCTCAATCCATAGAGGGTATTGCCAGCAAACTCTAAAGCGTATCTAGTGGTTGTAAAACTTTGAAGTGGCCTACTAGCCACTGCATTGGTATAGGAACCG
>CANIXM010000293.1 GCA_947471245.1 Paludibacteraceae bacterium
AGTGAGCTCTACCAACCGATACTTTCCGCTCAAGGCATTGTGATAGGATTCGATGGCTGGTGTCGCAGTCCCGAGCAGGGTTTTGGCACCATGCATGGAAGCTAGAACGATGGCTGCATTGCGTGCATGATAGCGTGGCGCTGGATCATATTGCTTATAACTGGACTCATGCTCCTCGTCCACAATGACAAGTCCCAGTTGGCGAAAGGGCAAAAACACGGACGAACGAACGCCGATAATCACGTCATAGGTTTTGTCGTTCAGCACATTGTTCCAAATCTCCACCCGCTCAGCATCGGAGAACTTGGAGTGATACACGCCAAGCCGATTGCCATAGATGCGCTTGAGTCTGCTGGTGAGCTGGGTGGTGAGTGCTATCTCAGGCACGAGAAATAGGACTTGTTTGCGCTGCTCTAACACGCTATTGATCAAATGAATGTAAATCTCAGTTTTCCCACTGGATGTAACACCATGAAGTAGTACCACCGACTTTTGGACAAAAGCCTGTGTGATTTGTTTGAATGCAACCTGCTGATGCTCATTGAGCGGATGTTGCGTCACGGTTTCGATTTCAGACACATCCAGTCGGCCTACTTCCTTTTCGTAAGTTTCGAGTGCGCCACGTTCAACGAGGGCATTCAATACAGATGGAGTTGCGCTAGCACTTTCGAGAAGATTTTTCTTTGAAACCTCTTTGGTTTTGGCAGGGATAAGACATTTGGACAAATCAATGAATTTCATCAACAAATCCAATTGCTTTTTGGCGCGTGACAGTTCGTCAAACAGTTCTTTCAATCGCTCTCCTTCAAGTATTGACGGGGCTATCTTGACAAAAGTTTCAGTTTTAGCTCTGAATTTTTCGGTAAGTTCTTCGCTGATTTCCACCGCTCCGCGCTCGAATAATATTTTGAGCAAAGGCATCACATCGCGCAATTCTGTTCGCTTGCCTAGCTCAGTCACACTCATCGGTTTCTGACCTGCGAGTGTCTCGAGAATTTTCACCTCACGCTCACTCAGCCCATCATGCAATTGATAATCAGGATTGATGCATACTTGAGTTTCGCTTTCGAGCTTCATGCCTGCAGGGACAGCTGCCTGATAGACATCGCCCAGATGGGCTTGATAGTAGGTGCTTATCCACTCCCAAAATTTCATCTGAGGACGACGAAGAATGGGCTTTTCATCTAACAGAAAAAGTATTTCTTTGGCATCGTACTCAGTAGGTGCATTGGTGTGTACGTCATGGATGATGGCTGTGTACATCTTCTTTTTCCCAAATGGCACAATCACTCGCATACCAATACGAGCTTCTGCCTCCCATTCAGCTGGCACAGCATAGGTGAAAGTATTGGCCAACGGAAGTGGCACAATCACATTTACATATTTGGAATAGGGAGACGGCATCAGTTTATTTTGTACTTGAAATTACTGAACACGAAGGCACGGAGGCACGAAGGTTTTTTCAAACTTATTGTTTTGTGTCTTTGTGTTTAAAAATATTCAACACGAAGGCACGGAGGCACGAAGTTTCTTTAATAACTATTTTTCGCTTTTTTGTGTCTTTGTGTCTTTGTGTTTAAAAACATTGTTCATACCACGGAGCAATTCGCCAATTTCCATTCGCTTTTTTCCGGCTAGTTGCACCGTCTTAAGGCACACAAATCCATCTGCAACAGCTATTTTGGCAAATTTCTTCCCGTCACTTACCACAGCACCAATGGGCATATCATGCTCGGCAGTTTCTTTTTCCACCTCGTATATTTTCAACACCGAGGGTTGCTGCTGGCCTGGCAACTGCACCGTAGCCCAAGCAGTAGGGTAAGGCGACATGCCACGAACAAAGTCATACACCTCTTCTGCTGACTTATTGAAATCAATTTCACAGGTTTCCTTGAAGATTTTGGGTGCTGCTTTGAGTGTCTCATTTGGGCGGATGAATTGCGCTTGATCGATGGCTTCAATTTTTCCTTCTATCAGCAAGTCCACTGTTTCTCTGACTAGTATTGCCCCAATTTCCATCAGTCGGTCATGTACAGTTCCTGCATTGTCTGACTCCGAAATAGGTGTTTTTTCCTGACGAATCACTTTGCCGGTGTCTATCTCATGGGTGAGAAAAAATGTAGTGACGCCCGTTTCTTTTTCACCGTTAATAATGGCCCAATTGATAGGTGCAGCGCCTCTGTACTGCGGCAATAGGGAACCATGTAAATTGAAAGTTCCATGCACAGGCATATTCCACACCACTTCAGGAAGCATGCGGAAAGCCACCACTATTTGTAAATCAGCACGCAGACTCTTTAATTCAGACAAGAACACTTCGTCTTTCAATTTTTCGGGTTGAAGGACCCTCAGTCCTTTTTCCAAAGCATACTGTTTAACAGCCGAAAACTGGACATTGTGTCCACGACCAGCAGGCTTATCGGGCATGGTAACCACACCCACTACCTCATAATTATTTTCTACCAACATCCGAAGACTCTCCACCGCAAAATCAGGCGTCCCCATAAATACGATTCGCATATTCATTTCATTTTTTGTTATACACTAACTTCTTTTATCCACTCCCCACATCAACTTATTTTTGAGCGTGTCAAAAAACGTATGATCCAGCTGCTTGACGACTTTGATGGTATAATCTGCTTTTGATATACGCAGCCCAGTGCCCAAGTTGAGCAACTGTGACCGTCCGTCCAGTGCCACTAGAAATGAACCTGTTCTGCTGTCAACTTTCAATTCAATAGACCAAGAATCGGGAATAATCAATGGACGAACATTGAGGCTATGATTAGCAATGGGTGCAATGATGATGTTTTCTGCCTGAGGCATTACAATGGGACCACCCACACTAAGCGAATAAGCCGTAGATCCAGTGGGGGTAGAAATGACTAGTCCATCAGCTCGATAGGTGTGTACAAACTGACCATTGACAGTAGCACTCACACTTATCATCGACGACACTTCTTGCTTAAGGATAGCTATTTCATTGAGCACGTAAGGGTATTCAAAGGTGGTTCCATCAGAAGATTCTATGTACAGCAAGGTACGATCTTCTAGCCAAAACTGATTATGAACAATGGCTTC
This sequence comes from Paludibacteraceae bacterium, assembly GCA_947471245.1. Classification (GTDB taxonomy): domain Bacteria; phylum Bacteroidota; class Bacteroidia; order Bacteroidales; family Paludibacteraceae; genus Paludibacter. The sequence continues at coordinate 3,082 of CANIXM010000293.1, forward strand.
CAAAGCGGGCAAAATATCTTCCTTCGGTATGTCAGCCAAGAAACCCAGACTGCCAGAATTGATACCTAAGATGGGGATTTGTTTGCGACCAACATGTGCAGCCGAATTTAAAAAAGTACCATCACCACCAATGCTCAACACCAAATCAGCCTCAAAATCGAAGCTGTCAATGATCTCTATCTTGTCCGAAGGCAAATGTCCCTTCTCCTTAACAAAACCATACAATTCCTTATCAAACAACAATATAGCATCTCGTTGTTTGAAAAACTGGAAAATAACATCCAAACTGGATACTATCTCTGCTCGATATGTATTTGCAAAAATGGCTATTTTCATCTGTTTCTAATTAAGCCTCCCCAAGCCCCTCTC
>CANIXM010000294.1 GCA_947471245.1 Paludibacteraceae bacterium
ATATTGTTTCTAGTTGTGGTCGTAGATTTCATCGTAAGTCCACCCGATGTCAAGGCACCTGCTCCTACTGCGATAGTAAAATTGGTGTTATTTGCACTGGGTCTTTCCATTGTGATGAGACCTGTCACTGCCAATGAATTTGTGCCACTGATGGTCACTCCACCAGTGTTTACTGTAGAAAGGGTATTGCACGCAGCTGGCTGATCCACTGTTACTGTGATGCCATTGTTTATTGTCACATCGTCACTTGAATTAGGGACTGTTGATCCGCCCCATGTGGCAGTTGCACTCCAATTTCCAGACACAGAAGCAACTCTTGCAGCGGCAGAAAGCGAGTGAGTACTTAGTACTAACAACATAATTGCAAGTATGGATATCTTCACACCTGAATTACTATTTGAATGTGGAATTAAGGTTTTCATAGCAGTAGATTTAAAAGGGATGAAATAAGGCTATCAAACAAAACTGTTCTTTAACGCTTTAAAGAATTCAATGACGGAATTTGATCTCTCAATCAAATTTTTAAGAACTTAATCTAGCTTCTTGCACTTTCAAAAAGAAAGTCAAACACATAACAACAAGCAACTATTTACATTAGTGAGTTGAAAAGTAAAGCTCATCAGCACCAATTCATATCCATCTGACACCTTCCAAACGGTTATACACAAATATAATTAAAAATCAGCTAATTGTTTCGATATCTCTGACTTTAACTATGTTAATAATACAACAAAAGACCTATTATAGACATCCCCAATAAAGGGCTATTATACACTTATTTTCAAACAAATAGAACTAGTCAATGAATACGATAGACCTAGAGCTATAAACACTTTTCAAATGGTAGTCATTACAATAACAAACTCAAAAGTGGTATTAAATTACAATTTGACTAAATCATAAATTTTCCGAACAAAATATACTCCCAAAGTCCTATATTAAGATTACTTAACAATAGTAATAAATCACTAAATGTATGCAACCTAGATATTTCGCAAAAAAGTATACAAAATCATTTGTCATTACAAAATAAATCTGTAAATTTGCACCCTCAATTCAGACAAGGTAACTAAGTAGCACTGTAGCAACTACATCTCACCTAACTGATGTAATCATTAAAACGTTCAAAAAAATGTACGCAATCGTAGAAATTTTGGGACAACAGTTTAAAGTCGAAGCTGGCAAAAGACTGTACATCCACCGCATGGAAGAAGCTGAAAGAGGCTCACAAGTAGAATTTGACAAAGTATTATTGATTGACAACGACGGCACAATACAAGTAGGCTCACCTACAGTAGCTGGCGCCAAAGTTATCTGCGAGGTAAGTTCACACCTTAAAGGCGAAAAAGTAATTGTTTTTCACAAAAAACGTCGCAAAGGATACCGCAAACGTAACGGTCACCGTCAATGTTTCACAGAAGTTTTAATCAAAGAAATCGTAGCTTAACCCCCCCATAAAATTTAGAAGAAAATGGCACATAAAAAAGGAGTTGGTAGCTCAAAGAACGGTCGTGAATCAGAAAGCAAACGACTTGGAGTAAAAATATATGGTGGTCAATTTGCAAAAGCAGGTAACATCATCGTACGTCAACGTGGCACCGTACACCACACTGGTGAAAACATGGGTATCGGTAAAGATCACACTTTGTTTGCACTTGTGGACGGCATCGTGGAATTCAGAAAGAAAAAAGACAACAAGTCTTTCGTTTCTATCCGACCTATCGAAGCGAACTAAAAAAGCACCTAAATCCCCCAAAGGGGACATAAGAATGCTTTTTAATAGCCAAATACATAAATCTCCTGTTAGTTTTACCGTGGTGTAAAATTGCGGGAGATTTTTTTTATGATGCGTTAGCATTTAAAGGCTATTGCTCTAGCATAGAATTAAAACATATTCACCCATAAATTAGCATCAGAGTTTCACCAGACTGCATGAGACCTGAGCAAACCGAAAATCAATCATGCTTACACTCAAATACATCACCGACCATACCGAAGAGGTCATTGCACGTCTTGGAAAGAAAAACTTTAACGGCAAAGATATCATTGCGCAAGTCCTAGATCTTGACGCGCAACGCAAAAGCACTCAAGTAAAGGTGGATACGGCTTCAGCCGAACTCAACAACATTTCCAAAGAGGTAGGCATACTTTTCAAACAAGGAAAAACCGACCAGGCCGACCAGGCTAAAGCCAAAACTGCCGAGCTAAAAGAAACCATCAAAAACCTGGGAGACCAACTGTCTGAAACTGAAAACTCACTTAACAACTTGTTAGTTCAAATCCCGAACCTGCCTCATGAAAGTGTGCCCGCTGGCAAACACGCCGAGGACAATGTGTTAGAACGTGAAGGAGGTGAGATGCCAACATTACATTCGGAAGCTGTACCTCACTGGGATTTGGCAAAAAAATATGACCTGATTGATTTCGAACTGGGTGTGAAAATTTCGGGGGCTGGATTTCCGGTTTACAAAGGGAAAGGAGCCAGACTACAACGTGCGTTGATTAATTTTTTCCTTGACAATGCCCTCGCTGCTGGCTACTTAGAAATACAACCGCCCTATGTTGTCAACGCAACATCAGGCTATGGCACAGGTAATCTTCCAGACAAAGAGGGTCAAATGTATCACTGCCAGTTGGACGACCTGTACCTTATCCCTACTGCCGAAGTACCAGTTACCAACATTTACCGCGATGTGATATTGAATGAAAATGAATTGCCTATCAAAAACACGGCCTATTCGGCTTGCTTCCGTCGCGAAGCGGGTTCGTATGGCAAAGACGTGCGCGGACTGAATCGTCTGCATCAGTTCGACAAAGTGGAAATAGTTCAAATCCAACACCCCGACAAGTCGTATGACACGCTTACCGAGATGGTGAATTACGTACAGACGCTGATAGAAAAACTAGAACTTCCTTGGCGCATCCTTCGTCTGTGTGGTGGTGACATGAGTTTCACTTCAGCCTTGACTTTTGACTTTGAGGTGTACTCTGCAGCTCAGGAACGCTGGTTGGAAGTAAGCTCCGTGTCCAACTTCGAAAGCTTTCAGGCCAACCGACTAAAATGCCGCTTCAAAGGTGCTGACAAGAAAACCACACTCTGTCACACGCTCAATGGTAGCGCCATGGCATTGCCACGCATCGTAGCAGCACTGCTGGAAAACAACCAAACACCAGAAGGCATCCGCATTCCTAAAGCGCTAGTACCTTATACTGGTTTTGAGATGATAAAATAGTCTATATACGGCGTAGGTTGGGTATTCATTTTTTACCCACAATAGAACACATTGATAAACAACGATTAGAATTTAATTTATAAAATGATTTTTTTCGAGCACATAGGAATTAAACTATGTTTAATTTTCTTGTGAGTCAAGCTAATTTGCCGAAAGGCAAAACTATGTGTTCGAAAAAATATTTATAATAGTCTTTAAAATGTGTAC
>CANIXM010000295.1 GCA_947471245.1 Paludibacteraceae bacterium
CGATATTTTGGATACTTCGGCTCATTCACATGGGCAGGCGCTGCCGTGAAACGCTTAGAAACATTTGTTCAAACAATGAAATGGATTACGCCAGATTTTGCTGTTGAAGAAAAGCAAGGACTGAAAGAAGACAACTATCACGCTTGCATGTACCTCGGCAAAAAAATTGGCGAAATGGCTAAAACACCTATCGTGGTTGAACCACATTGCGTATAGATTGTTCTCATCCAACAGACTAAACTCATATTCGTAGAAGAAAAACACAACCAAAAATGGAAAATTTGACATTAATAACGCCTTCAGTTTTATTTTCTGCAACTTCATTGATCCTGTTGGCATACACCAACCGGTTTCACTCGTATGCTCAACTGATTAGAACATTGAAGGACAATTACATGTCAGACCATTCGGCCATCACTCGTGCGCAAATAGTAAACATGAGGAAACGGCTGTACTTAACTCAAAACATGCAAATGTTTGGTGTGGCAAGTCTGTTGCTAAGTTTGGTGGCAATGTTTTTTATCTACATAGGTTTTCAAATGCTTGCTGAGTTTATATTTGGTGTAGCCATGGTGTCATTAATCACATCGCTGAGTTTTTCGGTGTGGGAAATAAGAATTTCGGTAAAAGCATTGAATCTGCATTTAAGTGACATGGAAAGTGGCCATAAAATAGTTTGACAAAACATTTCTTTCATCGATGAAGATGAATTACATTTACGGTTCAACAAATCAACATAACAATGAGCGATCAACGATACAATTTGAGGGGAGTTTCGGCATCCAAAGAAGATGTGCACAATGCGATTAAGAATATTGACAAAGGACTTTATCCAAAGGCTTTTTGTAAAATAATACCAGATTTTTTGGGCAATGACCCCGAATACTGTAATATTATGCATGCTGATGGTGCTGGTACTAAGTCATCATTGGCATACATCTACTGGCGTGAGACGGGTGACATATCCGTATGGAAAGGCATAGCTCAGGATGCGCTGATTATGAACATCGATGATTTGCTCTGCGTGGGTGCTACCGACAATATTTTACTTTCTTGTACCATCGGTCGGAATAAAAATCTCATTCCTGGCGAAGTGATTTCTGCCATTATCAACGGCACCAATGACTTAGTGGAAGAATTGCGAGATATGGGGGTGAATATTTACCCTACGGGTGGCGAAACAGCCGATGTGGGTGATATAGTCCGCACCATCATAGTGGACAGCACCGTTACTTGCCGCATGAAACGCTCGGAAGTGATAGACAATGCCAACATCCGTCCGGGTGATGTGATAGTAGGTTTATCGTCTTCTGGTCAAGCTACTTACGAAAAAGAATACAATGGTGGGATGGGTAGCAACGGATTGACTTCGGCTCGTCATGATGTGTTTGCCAATTATTTGGCGGTGAAATATCCCGAAAGTTACAACAACGACATTCCTCAAAATCTAGCCTATTCTGGCTCGTGCCAACTAACTGATGCTGTAGAAGGACTGGATATAGACGCAGGCAAATTAGTCCTCTCGCCCACTCGCACGTATTCACCTGTCGTAAAGGAATTGCTAGCACAGCTTCGACCTCACATACATGGCATGGTGCATTGCTCGGGTGGTGCACAAACTAAGATTCTACACTTCATTGACAATTTGAAAGTGATTAAAAACAAGCTGTTTGAAGTGCCACCACTTTTCCGCCTGATACAAAAAGAATCGGGAACCGACTGGAAAGAAATGTATAAAGTATTCAACATGGGACACCGATTGGAAGTGTACCTCCCTGCTGAATATGCGCAACAAGTGATTGAAATTTCAGAGTCATTCGGCATCGAAGCCCAAATCATAGGTCACTGCGAAGCTTCTGACAAAAAGGAGTTGCTGATCGAAAGTGAATTTGGAAGGTTTGAGTATTAGAATAAGAAAATCCTTAAGCGAATGAACTTAAGGATTTTCTTTTGCATGACACACAATATAATTTTCTACATTATTGGCATTCCGTTGGGATTGGGGATTTACATCTTATATTCGTTCAAAGTCAGCACAAAAAAAGCGCTTCGGAACAAATGAGAGGATGTGAAGTATTATGACGCAATAGTGAAAGAGGGCTCAACAAAAGTTGAATTTTCAAATGCAAACTCTGGTGAGATATCATAATCCCAATACAATTCTTCTCCGTTTTGTGTGGTCTTTACAATTTTATCCCACACAATTTCTCCAAACTCACCAACTCTTACAGTGTTAAATACAGAATCATTTAATAATTTTTGGACTCCATTCAACCGTTTATGATTTTCAATAATTGGTAATACATCAAGCATTTTAATCATACCATTATTGAACTTACAGACCAATTTATAGGAAGTTTTCTCAATTATTTCTACTACTCTAATCATTATTGTAGAGGATTTATTTTGTGAAAGTTCTTACTTAACCACATATCTAATAACTCATCTTTATGAATTTCAGCCCATGCTTCAACTAGCTTAAATTTACTAAGTGGAAAATCGCCATTTAGCAAATTGCCATTCTCAATCAAAATATTAGCTTCGAATTCTCCGAATTTCACCTTGAAGTGTGGAGGATTGTGGTCATTGAAAAACATAAATACGATTATTCCATAAAAACGGCTTTTCTCAGGTATATCATTGATTTTCAATCAAATCTACTTGATTTACTAAAAAATACAAATATAGAACCTTCTGGTTAATTCATAAACACATTGTGGTAAAATATTATTGGCTCTTTCATTTTTCAATCTTCAATTTTGATTTTGTGCCTTTTGTCGTTTGCTTCCTGCTTAGGTTTCACCCGCTTTATTCGTAATATCACCAATGATTTTCTTGTTTGTCTTGCGTCGTTCAGCATCCCAGCACCACCCCCATTTATTGAAATAGCGAATCATATTAGTAATGTGTATCCACAGCAGTCGGGGGCTTTTGTACGACTCCTGTGCGTGGTGATGCGTGATAGTAACATGAGGGTAAAACACCGTGCGATAGTGCTGATGAATGCGTCGCGTAAGGTCTATGTCTTCGGGGTACATGAAAAATCGCTCGTCAAACAATCCTGCATTGTTCAATGCTTCTATCCTCAGTAGCATAAAGCAACCCGAAAGGTAAGGTACATCCATTATCTGGTCATAACCCGTAGCACGTAATTCAAATCTAGCTCTTTGCTTTTCTGTCCATGAAGCAGGCAGAAAACGCCTGAATATCAAATCAAAAGGAGTGGGGAGTAATTTGCAGAGGAACTGAGTGCTTCCATCGGGATAAACCACCTTAGGCATCACATGTCCCACATCGGTGTGCAAGTTCATATACTGCACCAGTTGCTCCAGATCGGTAACACGGCATTCTATATCAGGATTGATAACCAAGTGGTAATCGGCACCAAGTTCTATAGCTTGCCGAATGGCTATATTGTGAGCGGCACCGTAGCCCA
>CANIXM010000296.1 GCA_947471245.1 Paludibacteraceae bacterium
AAGAAGAAGTAGAGGAACTGGTTGCTAAATCGCCTTATTACAAAGCCACTGCTAATGATGTGGATTGGATGAAAAAGGTACAAATGCAAGGAAGAATCCAGAAATGGGTAGATCACTCCATCAGCGTTACTATCAACCTTCCAGCTGATGCCACCGAGGAACTGGTTGGAAAACTATACGAAGAGGCATGGAAGTGTGGTTGTAAAGGAGTTACGGTTTATCGCGACGGTTCAAGAGCGGGTGTACTTCTAGCAGTGGACAATAAGAAAGAAGACAAAAAAGAGGAGGATAAAAAAGCCAATTGTATCTGTTTTGAAGAAAATCAACTCATTCGCCCAAAAGAATTGGATTGCGATGTGGTAAGGTTCCAAAATGCGAAAGACAAATGGATAGCGTTTGTGGGTATTTACAACGGAAAACCCTATGAAATTTTCACTGGTTTGGCTGATGATGAGGAAGGTATCCTACTTCCAAAAACAGTTACTGAGGGAAAAATCATTAAGACCATTGATGAAAATGGTGCAAAAAGGTACGACTTCCAGTTCACCAACAAGCGTGGTTTCAAAACTACTGTGGAGGGTCTTTCTCACAAATTCGACAAAGAGTTTTGGAATTATGCCAAACTCATCTCTGGAGTTTTGAGATACGGTATGCCTATAGATCAGGTACTAAAACTGGTTGCAGGTCTGCATCTGGATAGTGAGTCCATCAACACTTGGAAAGTTGGTGTGGAGCGTGCTTTGAAAAAGTACATTCCTGATGGAACACAAATCAAAGAACAATCCTGCCCTTCATGTGGGCAAAAAACCTTGGTGTATCAAGAAGGTTGTTTGACATGCAAAAACTGTGGATACTCACGTTGTGGGTAATGAGTCAATATTAATAATAAACAAGAGCGAAGTAGGTGTGATTCTACTTCGCTCTTATTATTTTGACCAATTATTTCTAAAACAATTGGTGAAACAACTTTCTACCCATCACAAAATAATTGAAAACCAAGCTTTTTGATGACATTTCCTCAAATTTCACAGAAGTCGTTTCTTTCAAGATTGCTTGGCGTTTTAGTTCAAACGATGGTTTCATTTTTCTGTAATCTCGTCGTGCTTTCAACACGCTTCTGGCATTAGCCCATCTACCAGAAAGAGCAAATTTAATCACCGATATATGATCTAATACATACTTCCACCGCATAACATTATTCAGTGTATCACTAGGTAGGTTTTTGTACAACATGAGTAGGTTATTCCGAAAGTTAAGGTAGGTTTTAAATGGACTTTCTACGCCCAATGTGCCACCTCCCACATGCATCACCACACTGTCTGGCACACATGCTATGCGGTATCCACGTCCTTTTATGCGCCAACACAGATCAATTTCTTCCATGTGAGCAAAAAAATCATCGTCCAATCCTCCGGCTTCCCAGTACACCTTCGACCTTATCATGAAACATGCGCCAGTAGCCCAAAAAACGTCAATAGGGCTATCATATTGCCCATTATCCACTTCCACATCACCAAACACACGCCCCCTACAAAAAGGATAGCCAAACTTGTCAATAAAACCACCAGCTGCTCCTGCATGTTCAAATTTAAACGGTTCATGAAATGACCTTATTTTGGGCTGACATGCAGCCACATCAGGGTGGTGCTGCATGTAATCAAGCAGCGGTTCCAGCCAGTCATCGCACACTTGCACATCTGAGTTTAACAACAGATAGTAATCTGCATTTACGAGCTTCAATGCCTTATTGTATCCACCAGCAAAACCATAGTTTAGATCCAACAAAATGACTTCAACTGCTTGAAAATCACGTTGCAGCAATTCCACAGATGCATCCGTCGATGCATTGTCGGCAACAATGACTCGAGTATTGTTACCTTGGATAGATGCCAATACACTAGGTAAAAATTGTTTTAAAAATGCCTCACCGTTCCAATTCAGTATAACGATAGCTGTTGTCATATTTTTGTTTCGATTATTTGTATTGAGGCATCTGTGATACTCCTCTGTTGTATTTCCACCGCTTGTGAGTCCACAACCAATAAGCAGGATTGTCAATAATGGTTTGTTCCAACATTTTCATGTATGTAGCGGTGATTTGGTGCTCGTACATTTCCTTTGGTGAAAGAGCAATGGGAATGAATTCACAACTGTAGTATCCTCTTTTGAGGCATGTCATTTTGGCGTAATAAACAGGATAGTCAAACTTTTTTGCTAGTATTTCAGTCCCCACAGTGGTAATCGTATCCTGATGGAGAAAATCAACCCAGGTGTGTGTGTTGCTGGGCATTGGTGACTGATCAGATATCATCCCAAACATGGCCAATTGTTTTTGATTCTTCAACTGTAGCATTTTGCGAACCAAATCATTTGTTTCAACTACTTTGCCCGTAAAACGCATTCTTAGCTCACACATTAAGTGATCAAAACTCCTCATGGCCAGTTGCTTATAAATGCCATAAAGTGGTTTTCCTTCGGGAAGCCATATAGACACTGTGGAGCACCACTCCCAGTTGCCATAATGTGCTGTCATGAGCATACAACTTTTGCCATTTTCATATTGCTCTATCACCTCATCCACATTTACAAACTGCATGCGTTGACGCATCTCACGTTGACCAATATGCATCAATGAGATGGTTTCGACAAAAACATCACAGAAGTAACGGAAAAATTTTTTTTCTATCTCCAACCTTTCAGCTGGTGATTTTTCAGGAAATGCCAGTCTAAGATTCTCTCTGACTACTTTTTTTCGGTATGTAAGAACGTAATAGGTGAGGTAAAAACTGAAATTGGAAAATACATACAATAGATTTAAAGGCAACCAGGCTATCACCCACACAAAAGCATACAAGATTCTATACATAAACACTCAAAAAAGTAAGCATATAAATATTAAAGAAAAAACACCAAGATATTTGAGTCTATTTTGGTGTTTTTATTCTTTAAACTAAACTAAAAGTTGAAATGAAATTCGTAAACAATTTACGCTTCTTCATCTTCTTCATCATCTTCATAGATGCCCAAAGATTTTCCATACTCATACTCCCCATCAAGGATGAGTTGTAGTTCTTCAGAAGTTAAGGATATTTCATCTTTTTCGGCAGATTTATGTATAAACTGCAACATTTCCTCTTCGTCAACACTAGCTTCTTCGGTAGAATCTTCGTCTATTAGACCATTTTCTTCATAGTAGTCATAGACCACATCCAACACGTATTCAATCTTCATCTCATCTATTGAACCCAAATCCTCTTTTGGTATATAATTGAGGATAAATTTCACTGCATCATCTTCATCATAAACCAATAAGTCGTCATTTTGTGCTTTCATAAGTTAATGTTTTAATTGAGTTTTGGTTGATAAAATATCTTGAGTCAAAGATAAATGTTTTTTCTTATTCCACTAAACATTTAGCCACAATTTTAT